>NZ_JAGMUE010000729.1:0-820 GCF_019049165.1 Streptomyces sp. AC627_RSS907 | reverse complement strand
CTTCCGCACCCTGGCGGTCCGCAAGTACCGCTCGGCCGCCACCTGACCCCGCCCGTGTCCGGGCGTCGCGACCGGGCCGTGAACGACCGAACCCCCGACGCCGTGCGTCGGGGGTTTCGTCGTCGGGGCTGCCGCGGGCGGCGGCTCGAACACGTTGGGCCCGCGGCGCTCGTGTGGTCCCCGGGGCCCGGTCCGGTACTACCGGCACGCGGGCCCGTCGCGGTGGCTCAGCCCTGGTAGGGCTTGGCCGCGAGGATCTTCACGGACGCGGTGCGACCGTTGGGCAACTCGTACTGCGCCTCGTCGCCCACCTTCTTGCCGGTCACGCCCTTGCCGAGGGGGGACTGCGGGGAGTACGTCTCGATGTCCGCGCTCGCGTACTCGCGGGAGGCCATCAGGAAGGTCAGCGTGTCGTCGGGGTCGCCGTCGAACGCGATGGTGACGACCATGCCGGGCTCCACCACGCCGTCGTCCGCGGGGGCCTCTCCGACCTTCGCGTGCTGCAGGAGCTGCGTGAGCTGGCGTACGCGGAGCTCCTGCTTGCCCTGCTCTTCCTTGGCGGCGTGGTAGCCACCGTTCTCCCGCAGGTCACCCTCTTCACGGGCGGCCTCGATCTTCTTCGCGATCTCGACACGTGCGGGACCCGACAGGTACTCCAGCTCGGCCTTGAGCTGGTTGTACGCCTCCTGGGTCAGCCAGGTGACGTTGTCGCTGGTCTGGGTCACAGGTGCTCCTCGTCGGTGCTGGGGGAATACAAATGAACGCCCTCCTTCAAAGGGTGCGCCTTCAAAGGTGGGCGAAACCACGAGCCTAACAATTC
>NZ_JAGMUE010000075.1:0-26507 GCF_019049165.1 Streptomyces sp. AC627_RSS907 | reverse complement strand
GTCCCCGGCCAGTCCGCACCGCCACCCCCCGGATACGGCCAGCCGCCGCAGGTCCCCCCGGCCCCGGCCACGCCTCCGGGCTACGGCCAGCCGACCCCGCCCCCCGGATACGGCCAGCAGGCCCCCTACGGAGCTCCGCACGGCGTGCCCCAGGCCGCGCCGCAGGGCACGCCCCAGGGTGCCGGTGTGACGGCCGCGCTCCAGCAGTTCCGTGAGACGGCGACCGGACAGCGCTGGACCCAGCAGAACAAGAAACTGGTACGCGTCGACCTCGGTGCGGACGGCCAGCCCGTACTGGCCCGCCAGGGCAGCATGGTGCTCTACCAGGGCAAGGTCGACTTCAGCTACAAGGGCGCCGGATTCGCCGGCCGGGTCGTGGGCAACGCCACCGGCCAGGAGATGCAGCTGATGCGCTGTACCGGCAAGGGACAGGTGTTCCTCGCCGACAACTCCGCGATGCTGCACCCCATCGAGCTCCAGGGCGACGCCGTGTGCGTCTCCGCGGAGAACGTCCTCGCCTTCGACGAGAGTCTCCAGTACGAGGTCCGCCGCATCGAAGGCCACGGCATTCCCGGTGGCGCGCTGTTCACGATGCAGTTCCAGGGCACCGGCACCATCGTCGTCAAGACGCACGGCGTACCCGTGGTCCTGCCGGTCACGCCCACCACGTTCGCCGACTGCAACGCGGTGGTCGCCTGGTCGGCCGCCGCCCAGGTGATCGTCTCCAGCCAGGTGCGCATGCGTCGCAACTCCTACGCGGGCGACACGGGCGAGAGCGTCAACCTGCAGTTCCGGGCGGCGCCCGGCAACTTCGTCGTCGTCCAGCCGTACGAGATCTGAGGGAGAGCCCGTCATGAACCAGCCGCTCGCGGGCTACGCTCCCGCACCCGTCACCGCCCGCATGGAGAACCACGGCAACCACATGCTGAAGGTCGCCATGCAGACCGGAAACGACCTCCTCGCGCGCGTCGGCTCGATGGTCGCCTACGAGGGCTTCGTCCAGTACGAGCCCAACCCGCCGGCCGTCCGCCAGATCGCCCGCGACTGGGCCACCGGTGAGGGCGCGCCCCTGATGAAGTGCTCCGGGGACGGCCTGCTCTACCTCGCCGACTACGGCGCGAACGTCGTCGTCATCAACCTCAACGGCGACGGGATCTCCGTCAACGCCACCAACCTGCTCGCCTTCGACGCCCACCTGACGTGGGGCGTCGAGCGCGTCAAGGGGCTGGCGAAGTTCGCCGGGCAGGGCCTGTGGAACACCAGGATCTCCGGTCAGGGGTGGGTCGCGCTCACCTCCCGGGGCAAGCCGATCGTCGTCGACTGCGGCGGTGGCGAGGACGAGACGTACGTCGACCCGGACGCGCTCGTCGCCTGGTCCCCGAACCTCAAGGTGAAGGGCAAGCGCAGCTTCAAAGCGCAGTCGCTGATCGGCCGCGGCAGCGGCGAGGCCTACCAGATGGCCTTCTCCGGTCAGGGCATCGTCGTCGTCCAGCCCAGCGAGGACAGCACCGACCGGCTCCGGGCCCGGGGCTGAGGGGGAGCCAGACATCATGCAGAGCCCGCTTTTCGCCTACAACGACCAGCAGACCCAGGAAGCCTGGAGCCTGCAGAACAAGCACATGCTCCGCGTCGCGCTGGAGGGTCACGACGACGTGCTCGCCCGCAAGGGCACGATGGTCGCCTACCAGGGGCTCGTCGAGTTCGACGCCGAGTACCAGAGCAACAACCAGTCACGCGCGCGTGCGCACACGGGGGAGGGCCTGGACCTGATGCGCTGCCACGGGCAGGGCACGGTCTTCTTCGCCAACCTCGCCCAGTACGTCCACGTGATGGAGGTCGAGCAGGACGGCCTCACGGTCGACAGCAGCTATGTGCTGGCGATGGACTCGTCCCTGCACCACGAGGTCATCGCCGTCGACAGCCTGTACGGCATCTCCGGCTCGGGCAAGTACCAGCTCAACATCACCGGCCGGGGCAAGGTCGCCCTGATGACCTCGGGCGCCCCGCTGCTGATGCAGGTGACCCCCGACAAGTACGTCAACTGCGACGCCGACGCGATCGTCGCCTGGTCCACCGGCCTGCGCGTGCAGATGCAGGCCCAGACGCACTCCTCAGGGGTGTGGCGGCGCCGCGGCAACACCGGAGAGGGCTGGGAGCTGAGCTTCATGGGCAGCGGCTTCGCGCTCGTCCAGCCCAGCGAGCTGCTGCCGCCGCAGAACGCCCAGGCCGGATCCGGACTGGCCGCGCAGTACGGCATGGGTCAGCAGGGGGCTCGCGGTCAGAACCAGGGCAACGTCTGGAGCTGAGCGCGGGGCTCCGTCCCGTGAGGGTGACCGCCTCGGCGGTCACCCTCACGGGTTCAGAGGCGGGCGCGGGTCGCCTCCAGCAGGCGCACGACCGACGCGTCGGCCACGTCGGCGACCTCCCCGTACGGGAACCATCGCAGGTCGAGGGACTCGTCGCTGATCGCCTCCACGGCCCCGGCGGGAGCCAGGGCCGCGTACTGGACGTCCAGGTGCCAGGCGCAGGGCGTGTGGTGACGGTCCAGCCGCACGGGACCGCCGGGCAGCAGGGTCAGCCCGGCGATGCCTGACTCCTCGGTGCCCTCGCGCAGGGCCGCCCGGTCCAGCGTCTCGTCGACCGGCTCGCAGTGGCCGCCCATCTGCAGCCACATGCGCAGCTTCCTGTGAAGGGTCAGCAGGACCCGCTCGCGCGACGGGTCGATCACCAGGGCACTCGCCGTGATGTGCCCGTCGTCGCAGGCCTTCCACATGCCGTCCGGGTGCGCCGCGAGATGGTCCAGGTAGACCTGACGCAGCTCGTCCTGGCCCGCGTACCCCTTCAGGACCATGACCGCGTCGTCGTGGAGGCTCACTCGGCGTCGTCGCCCTTGCCGTGGTCCGTGCCGTCGGGCTTGTCCTCCGCCCCGTCCTCGGCCTTCTTCCCGAGGTCGGGCTTGCCCGCTGCCTCGCCGAGCATCTTGTCCAGCTCGGAGAAGTCGAGCTGCTCTCGGTGCACGAAGCCGTCCGGGTCGTCCAGGTCGGTCGCGGTCGGCAGCATGTCCGGGTGGGCCCACAGGCCGTCCCGGCCGTCGACACCACGCGCGTCCGTCAGGGACGCCCACAGGCGGGAGGCGTCGCGCAGCCGGCGCGGGCGCAGCTCCAGGCCGATCAGCGTGGCGAACGTCTGCTCCGCCGGGCCGCCGGAGGCGCGGCGGCGGCGCAGCGTCTCGCGCAGCGCGTCGGCGGAGGAGAGGCGCGGCTTGGCGGCGGCGTGCACCACGGCGTCCACCCAGCCCTCGACGAGCGCCAGAGCCGTCTCCAGACGGGCCAGGGCCGCCTTCTGCTCCGGGGTGTCCTCCGGCTGGAACATGCCCTGCTGGAGGGCCTCCTGCAGCTGCTCGGGGTTCTGCGGGTCGAACTGGCCGACCACGTCCTCCAGCTTGGCCGTGTCGACCTTGATCCCGCGGGCGTAGCCCTCGACCGCGCCGAACAGGTGCGAGCGCAGCCACGGCACGTGCGCGAACAGGCGCTGGTGGGCGGCCTCGCGCAGGGCGAGGTACAAACGCACCTCCTCCTGCGGCACGCCGAGGTCCTTGCCGAACGCCTCGACGTTCACCGGCAGCAGCGCCGCCTTGCCCGCCGGGCCGAGCGGCAGGCCCACGTCGCTCGAGCCCACGACCTCGCCGGCGAGCACACCGACGGCCTGACCGATCTGGGTGCCGAACATGGCGCCGCCCATCGAGCGCATCATGCCGATCAGCGGGCCGGCCATGGCCTGCATCTCCTCGGGCAGCACGTCTCCCATGGCGGTGCCGACGCGCTCGGCCACCGGGTCGACCAGCTCCCGCCAGGCGGGCAGGGTCGCCTCGACCCACTCCGCGCGGCTCCAGGCCACCGCGGAGCCCGCGCCGGAGGGCAGGGCGGTCGCGTCGTCCAGCCACAGGTCGGCCAGGCGGACGGCCTCCTGGACGGCATTGCGCTCGGCGGGGCCGACGCTGGCGTCCTTGGTGCCGTCCGGCGTGCCCTGGGAGACCGTCTGGCGGGCGATCTGCTTGGCCATGTCCCAGTTCACCGGGCCGCCCTCGTAGGAGAGCATCTGGCCGAGCTGCTGGAACGCGGCACCCAGGTCGGTGGGGTTCATGGAACCGAACATGGCAGCGAACGGGTTGTCCGCACCGGCGCCGCCAAAGCCTCCGGCTCCGGGCAGCCCGAAACCGAACGGGTTGGCCGGTCCCTGACCACCGCCGCTCTGCTGGTCCTTCTTCTTGCCCTCGTCGCCGTCGTCCGGCTCCTCCGGCGGAAGGCCGAATCCGAATGGGGTGTCACTCACGGGGTTCCTCGGCTGGTAAGGCCGCCGGTTCTCTCCGGCGGCACGGCTGCCCGACTTCACCACCCAGCGTAGACACCCGTGGCGGTTCGGGCCTCGGTGCTTCGCCGACTGACGGCCTGCGGCAGGATGGATGCCACCTGGTACGCACGCGTCGAGCGCGCCCGTACTGAAGACAACCGCTGGAGACGCCCGGTGAGTTCCCCAGATCCGCAGGTTCGCGCAGCGCGAAACCAGTCAACCAGTTCCGCCCGCTCCGGCGCGCGCGGGCCCGTCGTCGCGGTCACCGGTGCCGCGTCCGGGATCGGCGCGCTGCTCACGGCGCGCCTCGCCGCGTCCGACGAGATCAGGCAGGTCGTGGCCATCGACGAGCGGCGCGGTGAGTGCGCTGAGGCACGGTGGCAGATCCTGGACGTACGGGACCCGGCGATCGCCGAGAAGCTGCGCGGCGCGGACGTGGTGGTGCACCTGGCGCTCGACCTCGACCTGGAGACCGACGCGGCCGCCCGGACGGCCTACAACGTCCGGGGCACCCAGACCGTCCTGACCGCCGCCGCCGCGGCCGGCGTGCACCGGGTCGTGCTGTGCACGTCCGCGATGGTCTACGGCGCGCTCGCGGACAACGAGCTGCCGCTGTCCGAGGACGCCGAGCTGCGCGCCACGGCCGAGGCGACCGGGGTCGGTGACCTGCTGGAGATCGAGCGGCTCGCGCGCCGCGCGCCGCGCGCGCACCCCGGGCTCAATGTGACCGTCGTCCGGCCCGCGGTACTGGTCGGAGGCGTGGACACCGCCCTGACCAGGTATTTCGAGTCGCCTCGGCTCCTCGTGGTGGCCGGTTCCCGGCCGGCCTGGCAGTTCTGCCACGTCGATGATCTGTGCAGCGCCCTGGAGTACGCCGTCCTGGAGAAGGCCGAAGGCGAGCTGGCCGTCGGGTGCGACGGGTGGCTGGAGCAGGAGGAGGTCGAGGAGCTCAGCGGGATCCGGCGGATGGAACTGCCGTCGGCGGTGGCGCTCGGCGCGGCGGCCCGGCTGCACCGCATCGGCCTGACGCCCTCCCCGGCCGGGGACCTGGCGTACACGATGTACCCCTGGGTGGTGAGCGGCAGCCGACTGCACGACGCCGGATGGCGGCCGAAGTACACCAACGAGGAGGTGCTCGCCGAGCTGCTGGAGGAGGTCTCCGGGCGGCACACCGTGGCCGGGCGGCGCCTCGGACGCAAGGACGCGACGGCGGCGGGGGCCGCCGGAGCGACGGTGGCGCTGCTGGGCGCGGCAGCGGTCGTACGGCGGGCCCGGAAGGCCCGGCGCCGGATCTGAGAGGGCCCCTGCGGGAGGCTCCGGGCGGTACGCGCGCGTGCTGGGCGATATCGCTGTTCCGCACCGTCCGCGCCGTGCGGCACGATGGGCGCATGGCAACCACGAACGACCACCCCGGTGAGCTGGCCGCACCCGACCCCGTCAAGCTGATCGGCATCCGGGAGACGCCCCTGTCCGTGGACGAGGTCTTCCGGGCCGTCGGTGACGACGCGGCCGGAGGGACCGCTCTGTTCGTCGGGACCGTGCGGAACCACGACGGCGGGACCGACGTCGACCGGCTCGGGTACTCGTGCCACCCCAGTGCCGAGGCCGAGATGCGGCGCATCGCCGAGAAGGTCGTCGCGGACTTCCCCGTGCGGGCGCTCGCGGCGGTACACCGTGTGGGGGATCTGGAGGTCGGGGACCTCGCCGTGGTCGTCGCCGTGTCCTGCCCGCACCGGGGCGAGGCCTTCGACGCCTGCCGGAAGCTGATCGACGACCTGAAGCACGAGGTGCCCATCTGGAAGCACCAGACGTTCTCCGACGGGACCGAGGAATGGGTCGGGGCCTGCTGAAGGCCGGGGGCGTCCCGGTCGGACCTCCCTCGCCGCTCGTCGCTCCGGTTGCGTAACCGGCACCCCGGCGTGAGCGTTGTCACGGCAGATGGTTAATCTGCTGATCACTCAGTTGCGGACGCTCATGGGGTTGGGAGGTCGGCATGGCAGCGCTTGCCTGGTTGCTGATTCCGCTTGTGGCTGCTGTCGGCGCGGGTCTGTGGGGCAGTTGGGCCAATCGGACGCGCAAGGTACGGAGCGACGGTCCCGAGCTGGACGGGTACGCCCGTTTCCGTGAGGCCATGGAGAGGCCCCGCACCGGCTCCTGACCAGGCGCCGCCCTGACGGTGCTCCGACAGCCACGTCCCGTACTGTCGTGCCATGCCACGCCGCACCGCGACGATGCTCGCCTCCACCCTGATGCTGATCGCGCTCCTGTGCGCGGGTGTGTTCATCCCCGTGCCGTACTCGGAGATGTCCCCGGGTCCGACGGTGAACACGCTGGGGGACCACGACGGCGAGCCGGTGCTGCAGATCTCGGGGCACAAGGTCTACGAGGCGAGCGGCCATCTGAACATGACCACCGTCCGGGTCACCAGCGCCGAGTACAAGATGAACCTCGTGGAGGCCGTCTACGGGTGGCTCGCGCACGACAACCGCGTGGTGCCGCACGAGACCCTCTACCCGGACGGCAAGACCGAGGAAGAGGCCACCCAGGAGAACGCCGAGGAGTTCAGCCAGTCCCAGGAGAGCGCCAAGGTCGCCGCGCTGAAGGCGCTCGACGTCCCGGTGAAGTCCTGGGTGGTCGTCTCCACGGTCGTCAAGGACTCCCCGGCCGAGGACAGGCTGCACGCCGGCGACGTGATCAAGGCCGTGGACGGCACCACGGTCAGGAAGCCCGCCGACGTCGCCGAGCTGGTGACCAAGCACAAGCCCGGACAGGACGTCGTCTTCACGATCGTGCCCGCCAAGGAGCAGGCCGCCGCGGAGAAGCAGGGGCGGACGCCCACGGAGACGCGGAAGGTCACGATCACCACCGCGAGCTCCGAGGACGCCGGTGAGAAGCGCGCCATCGTCGGGATCTCCGCGGGGACCGATCACACCTTCCCCTTCTCCATCGACATCAAGCTGGCCGATGTCGGCGGCCCGAGCGCCGGTCTGATGTTCGCCCTCGGCATCTACGACAAGCTCACCCCGGGCGACCTCACCGGCGGCACGTTCGTCGCCGGCACCGGGACGATCGACGACAACGGCGAGGTCGGTCCGATCGGCGGCATCGGAATGAAGATCATCGGAGCCCGTGACAAGGGCGCCCAGTACTTCCTGACACCCGCCGACAACTGCGCGGCCGCCGCCGAGGACACCCCCGACGGGCTCACCCTCGTGAAGGTGGACACCATCGACGACGCCCTCGGCGCGCTCCGGGACATCCGCTCCGGGAAGACCGCCGACCTGCCGAAGTGCACGACCGGCTGACGGAGCCGAGCAGTGCTGGAGGACCGGCGGGGCCCCGCGGGGCCCCGTGCGGCTACTCCTCGAAGGTCGCGGTGAGCGCCTGAGCCAGGCCCGGCACCAGGTCGGAGCCCGTGAGGACCTCCGTGGCGGCGTCCTTGTCGCGCAGCCGCAGCGCCGAGTCGCGGGTGCCGTCGCGCAGCACGGCGACCGTCATGCGGACCTCCTGGCGGTCCGGGTGCTCCGCCACCCACCGCGCCAGCTTCGCCTCGTCCAGGCCCTGCGGGACCTGGGCCTCGGCGGACGGCGGCAGCATCAGGCGTTCCACCGCGAGCGCGCAGCCGACCACGGCGTCGGGCCAGGCGATGGTGCCCAGGAACTCGTCCAGCGGCTGGTCCGTTGGAATTTCGTCCTGCTCGATCGGGGTCAGGCCGGAGCTCTCCGGCTCCTCCTGCAGACCGAGCCGGTCCGCGAGGGAGGGCTGGTCGGCCCGCAGCCGCGCGGTGTCGACAAGTGCAAAGAGGCGTGCGGGCTGGTCCCAGCCCAGGCCGGAGACGTACTCGTCGATCTCGAGTACGGCCCGGGTGAGGGGGCTCGCTGCCATGGGGGTGTTGGACATGGTCACAATCCTGCCTCGTTACTGGCCCGAATCGGGAACCGAGTAAACGATGAGTAAGTTGCATAAGTGTGGGCCCACGATCACGGGGGCGCACGGGGGGCCCGCGAACCCGAGGGCCTGACGGATCAACAGCGAACTTCGAGGTGCGCACCTTGGCTTTCCAGATGCCGGACCGCGGCGGAGGCCCCCCGACGGGGCCGCGGATCAGAGTGGGCCGCCCGTCCCGGCGTGTCCGAACCCTGCTGCTGACACTCGGTGTCCTGGCCGTGCTCGGCATGGCCTTCACCATGTTCGCGGGCTTCTGGACGGACTGGCTGTGGTATCGGTCGGTCCACTACTCGTCGGTGTTCACGACGACCCTGTGGACCAAGATCGGGCTCTTCTTCGTCTTCGGCCTGCTGATGGCGCTCGCCGTCGGGTTCAACATCTGGCTGGCGCACCGGCTGCGGCCACCGCTGAGCGCCATGTCGATGGAGCAGCAGAGCCTCGACCGGTACCGGATGGGCATCGCCCCGTACAAGAGGTGGCTGCTGCTCGGCATCACCTCGCTGGTCGGCCTGATCGCCGGCGCCTCGGCGTCCGGCCAGTGGCGGACCTGGCTGATGTGGGTCAACGGCGTCTCCTTCGGGCAGAAGGACCCCCAGTTCAAGCTGGACGTCGCCTTCTACGCCTTCGACCTGCCCTGGTACCGGTTCCTGCTCGGCTTCGGCTTCGCGGCCGTGATCATCTCCGTGATCGCCGCCGCGCTCACCCACTACCTGTACGGCGGGCTGCGCGTCACCAGCCCGGGCGCGCGCGCCACGGCCGCGGCCACCGGACACCTGTCGGTGCTCATCGGCGTCTTCGTCGCCCTCAAGGCCGTCGCCTACTGGCTCGACCGGTACGGGCTGGCGGTGAAGTCGAGCGACTTCAAGGCGACCGACAACTGGACGGGTCTGCGGTACGTCGACGCGAACGCCTACCTGCCCGCCAAGACGATCCTGTTCTGCATCGCGGTCATCTGCGCGCTGCTGTTCTTCGCCACGCTGTGGCGGCGCACCTGGCAGCTGCCGGTGATCGGCTTCGGCCTGATGGTGCTCTCCGCGATCCTGATCGGCGGCCTGTACCCGGCACTCGTCCAGAAGTTCCAGGTCCAGCCGAACGAGCAGGCCAAGGAAGCGCCGTACGTCGAGAAGAACCTCAAGGCGACGCGCGAGGCGTACGGGATCGAGGGCACCCAGGTCTCCGAGTACGCGGGCAGGGGCGAGACCAAGGACAAGACCAAGCTCCGTGACGACGTGGACGCCGCCGCCTCGATCCGCATCATGGACCCGAACGTCATCTCGCCGACGTTCCAGCAGCTCCAGCAGATGCGGAACTACTACGCGTTCCCGACCAACCTGGACGTCGACCGTTACGCCAAGGACGGCAAGGACCAGGACACGGTCATCGGTCTGCGCGAGCTGAACCTCGCCGGCATTCCGAAGAAGAACTGGATCAACAACCACTTCCGCTACACCCACGGCTACGGCGTGGTCGCGGCCAAGGGCACTCAGGTCGACTCCGAGGGCCGCCCGGTCTTCACGGAGTCCAACCTGCCGTCCGAGGGTGATCTCCCGAAGTACGAGCAGCGGATCTACTACGGCGAGAAGACCACCACCTACTCGATCGTCGGCGGGCCCCAGAAGGAGATCGACTACTCCGACGACAGCGGAGAGAAGACCTTCAGCTACAAGGGTGACGGCGGGGTCGACCTCTCCAACCCGGTCAACAGGGCGGCGTACGCGGCGGCGTTCGGCGAACCGCAGATCCTCTACTCCGGCGCGATCGGTGAGGGCTCGCGGATCCTGTACAACCGCACGCCCAAGGAGCGCGTCGAGGCGGTGGCCCCCTGGCTGACCATCGACGGCGACGCGTACCCGGCGGTGGTGGACGGCCGTATCCAGTGGATCGTCGACGCGTACACGACGACGAACGGCTATCCGTACGCCTCCCGGACGACGCTCGGCGACACCACCGCCGACTCGCTCACCGCGAACAACAACTCGCGCGCGGTGGTGGCCCAGCAGAACCAGGTCAACTACATCCGCAACTCCGTCAAGGCGACCGTCGACGCGTACAGCGGTGACGTCAAGCTCTACCAGTGGGACACCCAGGATCCGGTCCTGAAGACCTGGATGAAGGCGTTCCCGGACACGGTGCGGGACAAGAGCGAGATCTCCGGCGACCTGATGGCGCATCTGCGCTACCCGCAGGACCTGTTCAAGGTCCAGCGCGAGCTGCTCACCCGCTACCACGTGAAGGACGCGAACACGTTCCTGAGCGGCAGCGAGGTGTGGCAGGTGCCGGACGACCCGACCAACAAGTCGGGTGACGCGGTACCGCCGTACTACCTGAGCATGAAGATGCCCGACCAGGACAAGCAGGCGTTCTCGCTGACGACGACGTTCACGCCCAACGGACGCGACAACCTCAGCGCGTTCATGGCGGTCGACGCCGAGGCGGGAACGGACGGCTACGGCAGGATCAGAATCCTGAAGCTGCCGACGAGCACCACCGTCGACGGCCCCAAACAGGTGCAGAGCCAGTTCAACTCCGAACAGGACATCGCCGAGTCCATCAGGCTGCTGAGAGGTGGCGACTCGGAGGTCGAGTACGGAAACCTGCTGACGGTGCCGCTCGACGGAGGCCTGTTGTACGTGGAGCCGGTCTACGTACGTGGTGGCGACCTCAAGTACCCCTTGCTGCGCAAGGTGTTGGTGAGCTACGGAGGCAACACCGCCTTCGAGAACACGCTCGACGAAGCCCTCAACAAGGTCTTCGGAGCGCAGGAGTCCGGGACCGAGCAGCCACCGGACGAGGGTGAGGGGGCGACCGAGCCGCCGCCGACCTCCACCAACCCGACGGTCCGGGAAGCGCTGAGCGATGCGCAGAAGGCCTTCGACGCCGGCCAGAAGGCCTTGGAGCAGAAGGACCTCGCCGCGTACGCCGAGGCGCAGAAGGACCTGGAGGAGGCGCTGCGTCGGGCCGAGGAGGCGCAGGCGAAGGCCGACGAGAGCGCCGGCGGCAAGAACGGGGACGACGGGAAACCGAGCGACAAGGGCGGGGACGGCAAGGCCGGCCCGAGTGCGACCCCGACCGGAGGGTCCGGCGGCGGCTGACCCCGTCGCGCGAGCCGGGCATCCGAGCTGGTCAAAGCCCATCCCGCGCCGTGATACGGTTGTGAACACAACGGCGCGGGGTGGAGCAGCTCGGTAGCTCGCTGGGCTCATAACCCAGAGGTCGCAGGTTCAAATCCTGTCCCCGCTACTGATGTCGTGAGCTACGTGCGAACGACCATGAAGGCCCGGATTCCGAAAGGGATCCGGGCCTTCTTGATGCGCGAACGCATATGCCGATGGCGGCGACGGCCGTGTCGGCAAGGGGAGTTGGGGAGATCTGTGTTTGACTTGTCTCCCTGTGGGCATGTCGACAAAACGCTGAAGTGACCTCACTGACTGCGGTATGCCGGATGTACCCAGGCTGCAGGTGGTGCGACGATGGACGTTATGGGGGACATGGCAAATCTGTTCGGGACAGGGCGTTTTGCGCAGCCATCCGGTCAGGAGGAGGCCGGGGACGAGGCCCAGGAGGCCGCCGACGAGGTCGCCGAGGAAGTGCGCCGACGGCTGGCCGCCGACGCCGGTGACGTCGAGGCGATGAGTGTTCTCGGCGCGATGCTGCTGCGCCGCGGCGACTTCGACGGAGCCGAGTCCCATCTGCGCGCCGCCACCGCGGCCGGCGACCGGGCCGCCGCCAACAACCTGGGTGTCCTGCTGCACCAGCGCGGCTATGCCGACGAGGCCGCCGGATGGTGGCGGATCGCCGCCGTCGCCGGGTCCGCCGCGGCGGCCCACGCACTGGGACGGCACTTCCGCGAACGCGGGGACGAGCCCGCCGCCGAGTACTGGCTGTGCCAGTCCGCCGAGCAGGGCCATGTACTGGGCGCCTACGCGCTCGCCGACCTGCTGGAGCACCGTGGTGACGCCGTCGGGGCCGAGCGGTGGATGCGGGCCGCCGCCGAGCGTGGGCACCGGGAGGCCGCGTACCGGCTGGCGCGGACGCTGGACCGGCGCGCCGGGTCGAGGGCCGACGACGGCGAGGGGGTCCCGCGTGAAGAGGCCGAGCAGTGGTACCGGCAGGCCGCCGCGCGCGGCCACCGGCGGGCCGCACTGCATCTCGGGGCCATCCTGGAGAAGCGGGGCGAGCTCAAGGAGGCGGGTCGCTGGTACCTGACGTCGGCCAAGGACGGCGAGGCTCGCGCCGCCTGCGCGCTCGGCTTCCTGCTGCGCGACGCCGGCGACACGGAGAGCGCCGCCGTGTGGTGGCTGCGTGCCGCGCAGGACGGCGACGGCAACGCGGCCAACGCGCTGGGCGCGCTGCACGCCGAGCGCGGCGAGACCCAGACCGCCGAGCGCTGGTACCGGGCCGCGATGGACGCCGGGGACGACAACGGGGCGTACAACCTCGGGCTGCTCTGCGCAGAGCAGGGGCGCACCGCGCAGGCGGAGCAGTGGTACCGGCGGGCCGCGTACGCCGGACACCGGGAGGCGTCCAACGCGCTGGCCATCCTGCTGCTGCGCAGTGGCGACGAGACCGGCGCCGAGCCGTGGTTCTCCAAGGCCGCCGAGGCGGGCAGCGTCGACGCCGCCTTCAACCTCGGGATCCTGCATGCCGGGCGCCACGAGGACCGGGCCGCGCTGCGCTGGTACGAGCAGGCTGCCGCCGCCGGGCACACGGAGGCGGCGCTGCAGGTCGGCATGGCGCGGCTGCGCGACGGGGACGAGCGTGAGGCCGAGCGGTTCCTGCGGTGTGCGGCGGGGGGCGGCAGCGCGGAGGCCGCGTACCGGCTGGCGACGGTGCTCGACGCGCGCCGTCCGCCCGCGCCCGCGCACGAGCTGGGGGAGCCGGCGCAGGAGAAGTCGGAGTGCGAGGAGTGGTACGAGCGGGCGGCCTCCCAGGGCCACCGCCGGGCCCAGGTGCGGGTCGGGATGCTGGCCGCGGCGCGGGGTGACGTCGTGGAGGCGGCGCGCTGGTACCGGGAGGCGGCCGAGGCCGGATCGCGCAACGGCGCGTTCAACCTGGGGCTGCTGCTGGCTCGCGAGGGGAGCGAGCCGGAGGCCGTCGTGTGGTGGCGCCGGGCGGCCGACGCCGGGCACGGCCGGGCGGCGCTGCGGCTCGCGCTGGTCTACGCGCGGCGGGGGGAGCTGGCGGAGGGGCAGCGGTGGGCGGACCGGGCGGTGTCGCTGGGGCCTCGGGAGGTGGCGGAGCGGGCGGCCCGGTTGCGGGACGCGCTGCGGCAGGAGCTGTCGGCGTGACGCCGCGCCGAGCCCGGGCGTGCCAAGGGCGCGGCCCCGGTGCTTGGGCGGGGCGGCGCTGAGGCCCCGGTGCCGGCCGGGTGCCGCTTCGCCCACCCGTCCCCCGCTCCCGGCTTCCCCGGCCGGGGCGCCCCTCGCCCCGGCGGTACGACGGCGCCCCTCGCCGAGGGGGGCGATTTGCTTCTGGTCGTGGGCGTGACGTAATGTTCCATTCATCGGCGCGGGGTGGAGCAGCTCGGTAGCTCGCTGGGCTCATAACCCAGAGGTCGCAGGTTCAAATCCTGTCCCCGCTACTGAAGGCCGAGGGCCGGAATCCGAAAGGGTTCCGGCCCTCGGTGTTTTGTGTGACGTCCTCGGTGCTCGGTGTCCGGCGCGACGTCTTCTGCGACACCCACGTCGAAGCCCCGGCACACCCGTGCCGGGGCTTCGACGTGCGTGTGGAGGGGCTTACGCCGCCGCGCAGTTCGGGCAGGTGCCGCGGTAGGTCACCTCTACGTCCGAGACGGTGAAGCCGAAGCGCTCCGAATCGGGGAGGTCGGCCAGCGGGTTGCCGAGCGGATGGACGTCGCGGATCGCGCCGCACTGCGCGCAGACCAGGTGGTGGTGCGGCTTGTGTGCGTTCGGGTCGTACCGCTTGGCACGCTTGTCCGTCGCGACCTCGAGCACCTCACCGAGCGAGACCAGCTCACCCAGGGTGTTGTAGACCGTCGCCCGGGAGATCTCGGGGAGCTTGTCCACGGCCCGGGCGTGTACCTCGTCGGCCGTCAGGTGAACGTGTTCGCCGTCGAGGACCTCGGCCACGACGCGTCGCTGCGCGGTCATGCGCCACCCGCGACCACGCAGCCGTTCCAGAAGGTCACTCATACAGACCAGCCTAACAGCAAGGGGACCAGGTCCCGAATGGGTGTGACTTTGGAGTATTACTTGACTTAGACATTGTCCATTGTAGGATCGGGAGCGGCATTAGCCAAGGGACAGGTTTTGCAGGGATTGGCGCAGGAGGACTACGTGACTCAGGGACCGCTCACTACGGAAGCCGGTGCTCCGGTAGCCGACAACCAGAACAGCGAGACCGCGGGCGTCGGTGGCCCCGTGCTCGTCCAGGACCAGCTCCTTCTGGAGAAGCTGGCCCACTTCAACCGTGAGCGCATCCCGGAGCGTGTGGTGCACGCCCGTGGCGCGGGTGCCTACGGCACCTTCACGGTCACCGCTGATGTCACCCAGTACACGCGTGCCAAGTTCCTCTCCGAGGTCGGCAAGGAGACGGAGACCTTCCTCCGCTTCTCGACCGTGGCCGGCAACCTGGGCGCGGCGGACGCCGTCCGCGACCCGCGTGGTTTCGCGCTGAAGTTCTACACCGAGGAGGGCAACTACGACCTCGTCGGCAACAACACCCCGGTGTTCTTCATCAAGGACGCCATCAAGTTCCCCGACTTCATCCACACCCAGAAGCGCGACCCGTACACGGGCTCGACGGAGATGGACAACGTCTGGGACTTCTGGAGCCTGTCGCCCGAGTCCACGCACCAGGTGACCTGGCTGTTCGGTGACCGCGGCATCCCGGCTTCGTACCGGCACATGGACGGCTTCGGCTCGCACACCTACCAGTGGAACAACGAGGCGGGCGAGGCCTTCTGGGTCAAGTACCACTTCAAGACGGACCAGGGCATCAAGTGCCTCACCCAGGCCGAGGCCGACAAGCTCGCCGGTGAGGACCCCGACTCCCACCAGCGTGACCTGCGCGAGGCCATCGAGCGTGGCGACTACCCGTCGTGGACGGTCGGCGTGCAGATCATGCCGGTCGCCGAGGCCGCGAAGTACCGCTTCAACCCGTTCGACCTGACCAAGGTCTGGCCGCACGCGGACTACCCGGTCATCGAGTTCGGCAAGCTCGAGCTCAACCGCAACCCGGAGAACATCTTCGCCGAGGTCGAGCAGTCGATCTTCTCCCCGGCGCACTTCGTGCCCGGCATCGGCCCGTCCCCGGACAAGATGCTCCAGGGCCGCCTCTTCGCCTACGGCGACGCCCACCGCTACCGCGTCGGCATCAACGCCGACCACCTGCCGGTGAACCGCCCGCACGCCACCGAGGCGCGCACCAACTCCCGTGACGGCTACCTGTACGACGGCCGCCACAAGGGCGCGAAGAACTACGAGCCGAACAGCTTCGGCGGCCCCTTCCAGACGGACAGGGCCCTGTGGCAGCCGGTCGCGGTCTCCGGCGTCACGGGTGACCACGAGGCGCCGTCGCACGCCGAGGACAACGACTTCGTCCAGGCGGGCAACCTCTACCGGCTGATGACGGACGAGGAGAAGGAGCGCCTGGTGGACAACCTGGCGGGTGCCATCTCCAAGGTCTCGCGCGAGGACATCATCGAGCGCGCGATCAACAACTTCCGTCAGGCCGACGGTGATTTCGGCAAGCGGCTGGAGGCCGCGGTCCAGGCCCTGCGCGGCTGACGTCCAGCACTGGACCGCTTGTCGTAACGGCGGGCCGGGTCCCCGGGAACGGGGGTCCGGCCCGTTCGTCGTGCCGTCTCGTCGTCCCTCAGACGATCGCCGCCGTCGCCTCGTGCCGCGACCGCTCCGGTACCCAGCAGCGGATGATGTCGCGGACCGAGACGATTCCGGCGGGTTCGCCGCGCTCGAGGACGATGAGATGGCGGAAGCCGCCGTGGACCATCGCCCGGGCCGCCTCCTCCACGGTCCAGGACGGCGCGGCGAACACGACGTCGGTGGTGGTGTGGGCGTGGGCGCGTTCCCTGTCCGGATCCTGGCCCAGGCCCACGGAGACGAGGACGTCGCGCTCGGTGAGGATGCCGATGCCGTCGGCGTCGGGGTCGTACACCACGGCCGCGCCGACCCGGCGGGCGGACATCAGGCCGGCGGCCTGGCGGAGGGTGTGGGCGGGGCCGATGGTGAGGACGACCGTGCTCATGGCTTCGCGGACGAGCATGGGTGGAGCCACCTCCTGCCGTGGACCCATGAGCTAGTTCATGGATTCACAAGTTCACAAGTGGGGGGACTCACAGAGTGACAGGTAAAGCACGGGTCAACAAGAGGGCGCACGGGGAGTGCGCAAGGGGCGCCAGGAAGCGCGTCAGTAGCGCTGGTTGAGGTATCCCAGCAGCTCGTCGTGGAGGCGGCCGTTGGACGCCGCCGCGTTGCCGCTGTGCGGGCCGGGGCGGCCGTCGAGGCCGGTGAAGGTGCCTCCCGCCTCCGTGACGATGATCGCGTTCGCGGCCATGTCCCAGAGGGAGAGCTCGGGTTCGGCGCACAGGTCGACCGACCCCTCGGCGACCATCATGTACGGCCAGAAGTCGCCGTACGCGCGCGTGCGCCACACCTCGCGGGTCAGGTCGAGAAAGCCGTCCAGCCGGCCCTGCTCCTCCCAGCCGCTGAGCGAGGAGTACGCGAAGGAGGCGTCGGAGAGCGCGGATACCTGGGAGACCTGGAGCCGGGACGCCGAGGACAGGCTGCGGCCGGTGAAGGCGCCGTGGTCCTTGACGGCCCACCAGCGGCGGCCGAGGGCCGGTGCGGAGACGAGGCCGACGACGGGCTGGTACCCCCCCTCGCCGGCTTCCATGAGGGCGATGAGGGTGGCCCAGACGGGGACGCCGCGTACGTAGTTCTTCGTGCCGTCGATCGGGTCGACGACCCAACGGCGGGGGCCGGTGCCCTCGACGCCGTACTCCTCGCCGAGGACCGCGTCGCGAGGACGGGCCCGGGCGAGGTGGCCGCGGATGAGTTCCTCGGCGGCCTTGTCCGCCTCGCTCACCGGCGTCATGTCCGGCTTGGTCTCGACCTTCAGGTCGAGGGCCTTGAAGCGGTCCATCGTCGCGGCGTCGGCCGCGTCCGCGAGGACGTGGGCGAGGCGGAGGTCGTCGAGGTAGTCGGGCATGCGGCCACGGTATCTGCCGGGAGCGGGGCGGGGCCACCAGGGGTTCGGCGGGGCGCGGCGGACACGTGCGGGGCCCGCGGGGCTCGTGGTGCCGTCTGTCGGCCAGCAGGGAGGGGCAGCGCCGCGCGCACCCCTCCCGGGGCCGTTCGCGCGGGACCCCGTCGCCCCCCCCGGCGGCGCGCATGCCGCAGCCCGCGAGCCGGGGCTTCGGTCGTGCACGGCGCGCGCAGCCCCTTGACAGTGCCCCCGTGCCCGTCAAATCTGGCCCCAAGTCGCTCGGCCCAGGGAGGCGAAGATGCCTGCAGCCCGGGAATCCCTGCTCGACGCCGCTTACACGGCGTTGGCGCGTCGGCCGTGGTCCGCTGTGCGGATGGTGGACGTGGCGGCGGCGGCCGGGGTGTCCCGGCAGACGCTGTACAACGAGTTCGGGAGCAAGGAGGGGCTCGCCCGGGCGCTCGTCCGCAGAGAGGCCGACGGGTACCTCACCGGCGTCGAGCACGCGCTCGCCGGTCCCGGTGACCCCTGCGAGCGACTCACCGCGACCGCCGAGTGGACGACGTCGGCCGCCCGCGAGAACGCGCTGGTGCGGGCCATGCTCACCGGCTGCTGGAGCGAGCGGCTGCCGTCCCCCGCCCTGACGGCGGTGCCGTCCTCCTCCGCGGTGCCGGCCCAGCGCCGGGCCGACGGCCCGCTGCCCGCGCCCGGCGACTTCGTGGCCCTCGTCCGCGACCGCGCCGTGGCCGCCCTGAGCGGCGCCGCCGCACAACCGCAGCCGGACCCCACCGAGCTGGCCCGCTCCTGCGAACTGGCCGTCCGCCTCGCCCTGTCCTGCGTCGCGGCCCCGCCCGGCGAGGGTGGGGTGGCGGCACTCGTACGCACCGCGCTGCCCCGGCAGTTGGCGTCCTGACGGCCGGTCAGTGAGCCGATCCCGACAACTGCAGGCCGATCACACCGATGATGACGAGACTGATCGAGACGATCTTCAGGGTCGACACCAGGTCGCCCAGGAAAACCATGCCGTAGATGGCGGTGCCCGCGGCGCCGATGCCCGTCCACACCGCGTACGCGGGGCCGACGTCGAGCTTCTTCAGGGACATCGTCAGCAGGCCGAAACTGCCCAGCGCGAAGGCGCAGAAGGCGACCGTCGGCCACAGGCGGGTGAATCCGTGCGACAGCTTCAGGCAGACGGCGAAGCCGGTTTCGAGCAACCCGGCCACTATGACCAGCAGCCACGCCATGTCTCGTCCTCCCGTAGTCCCGTACCGTGACCGCTTCGTCGCACGTCAGGCTTTGCGAAGGCTTGGATCCGGCTTGGTGCGATTATGCACTTACCGATCCTGCGGTACGGCAAACAACGCGGAGGTCAGTCGCCTTCCTTCCGTTCCCGTGTCGACAGCAGCCGACGCAGCGAGTACAGCCGCGCCGGGTCGGCGTGCCCTTCGGCGACCCACGCGTCCAGTGCGCAGTCGGGCTCGTCGTGGCTGCACGCGCGGGGGCAGCCTTCCGTACCGGGCTCCAGGTCGGGGAACGCGTGGATCACCCGGGACGGATCGATGTGGGCGAGGCCGAACGACCGTACGCCCGGGGTGTCGACGACCCAGCCGCCCGCGTCCGAGGACAGCGGAAGGGCGAGGGCCGAGGTCGTCGTGTGCCGACCGCGCCCCGTCACCGCGTTCACATGTCCCGTCAGGCGACGGCGGTCCTGCGGCACCAGGGTGTTGACGAGGGTCGTCTTGCCGACGCCGGAGTGGCCGACGAAGGCCGTGATCTTGCCCGCCAGGTGTTCTCGCACGAGGTCGGCCGCGGTGCCGCTCTCCAGCTCCTCACGACTGGTGACGACGTACGGGATGTCCAACGCGCCGTAGAGCTCCAGGAGTTCGTCCGGCGGGGCGAGGTCCGACTTGGTCATCACCAGCAGCGGGGTGAGGCCGCCGTCGAACGCCGCGACCAGGCAGCGGTCGATCAGACGGGGGCGCGGCTCGGGGTCCGCGAGGGCCGTGACGATGGCGAGCTGGTCGGCGTTGGCGACGACCACGCGCTCGTAGGGGTCGTCGTCGTCCGCCGTGCGGCGCAGGACCGAGGTGCGCTCCTCGATGCGGACGATGCGCGCGAGCGTGTCCTTCTTGCCGGTCAGGTCACCGACCAGCGCCACCCGGTCGCCGACGATCGCCGCCTTGCGGCCCAGCTCGCGGGCCTTCATCGCCATGACGACCCGGTCCTCGACGAGGCAGGTCAGCCGTCCCCGGTCCACGGTGAGGACCAGGCCCTCCGCGGCGTCCTCGTGCTTGGGCCGGATGTGGGTGCGCGGCCGGTTGCCCTTGCGGTTGGGGCGGGAGCGGATGTCGTCCTCGTCGGTGTGCTTGCCGTAGCGGCGCATGGCGAACCGTCCCTACGCCCCGAGCATCCCGGTCCACAGATCGGGGAAATCGGGCAGGGTCTTGGCCGTCGTCGCCACGTTCTCGATCTCCACGCCCTCCACCCCGAGCCCGATGATCGCGCCGGCGGTGGCCATGCGGTGGTCCTCGTAGGTGTGGAAGACCCCGCCGTGCAGTCGGCGCGGCCGGATGTGCAGGCCGTCGGCGGTCTCGGTGACGTCACCGCCGAGTTCGTTGATCTCCTTGGTGAGCGCGGCCAGGCGGTCCGTCTCGTGCAGGCGCAGGTGCGCCACCCCGCGCAGGGTCGAGGGGGAGTCCGCGAGGGCGGCGACCGCCGCGATGCCCGGGGTGAGCTCACCGACCTCGCCGAGGTCGACGTCGATGCCGTGCACGGCACCCGATCCGGTGAAGACGAGCCCGTAGTCGGTCAGCTCGCAGGAACCGCCCATCTCGGTGAAGATCTCGCGGAGCCGGTCACCGGGCTGCGTGGTGCGGGACGGCCAGTCGGGGATCACGACCTTGCCGCCGGTCACGAGCGCCGCCGCCAGGAACGGCTGGGCGTTGGAGAGGTCCGGCTCGATCGTCAGGTCCCGGCCGAGCAGCGCTCCCGGGGTGACCCGCCAGACGTTCGGTTCGCCGCCCGACTCCGGGGTGTCGACCTGGGCCCCGACCGAGCGCAGCATGTCGACGGTCATGCGGATGTGCGGCATGGACGGCAGCGCGGAGCCGGTGTGGCGGACCTCGACGCCCTGGTTGAAGCGCGGGCCGGACAGCAGCAGGGCGCTGACGAACTGCGAGGAGGAGGACGCGTCGATCTCGACCGGACCGCCCTCCAGAGCACCACCGCCGTGCACGGTCATCGGCAGCGCGCCGCGCCCGTCGTCGTCGATGCGGGCACCCAGGGCGCGCAGCGCGTCGATCACACCGTGCAGGGGGCGCTCGTACGCACGCGGGTCCCCGTCGAAGCGGACGGCGCCGTCGGCGAGCGTGGCGACCGGCGGCAGGAAGCGCATGACCGTGCCGGCGTTGCCGACGTCGACGGTGGCCGGACCACGCAGGCCCGCCGGGATGACCCGCCAGAACTCGCCGGTGCCCTCCGGGCCGACCCCCTCCTCGATCTCGACGCCCATCGCGCGCAACGCCCCGGCCATCAGCAGGGTGTCGCGGGAGCGCAGCGGACGGCGCAGCCAGCCGGGCTCGGAGGCGAGCGCGGCCAGCACCAGGGCGCGGTTGGTGACCGATTTGGATCCGGGCACGTGGACGGTCGCGTCGACGGCTCCGCTCGCGTGCGGGGCGGGCCAGAGGGCGGTGTGCGCGGGGTTCACGGTCATGGGCCCCACTTTAATGGCTGAGGACGATCGGAGATCTTGATCAAAAGTGGCGAAATCCGACTGAAACCACGACAGGGAAAATGCCGTGCATATATGCGTGCCTGTGTGGGGGAGTCCGAAAGGGACCGCGCCCGGTTCACAACTCCAGCAGCCAGCGTCCCCCGCCGATCAGCGAGCACAGCGACACCGCGTGGAACAGGAAGAACCACACCCCCGCCGGTGCGTGCGTCAGCCGGGCCAGCTGGTCCGCATCCGAGTCGCCGGCGCCGCCCCGGGCCCGCTTGGCCTGCAGCTCGAACGCCGGGCGGACCCCGCCGAGCAGCAGGAACCACACCACCGCGTACGCGAACGCCGCCTGCACCTGTGGCCCGGCCAGCCAGGACACGACGACGAACGTGCCGCCGGTCAGCACCACGGTCAGCACCCCGTACGCGTTGCGGACCATCACCAGCAGGGCGACGAGCAGCGCCGTCGCGAGCCACAGCAGCAGGGTGATGCGCCCCGAGGCCAGCAGGGCGGCCCCGCCGAGGCCGAGCAGCGGGGGAGCGGTGTAGCCGGAGACCGCGGTGAGGATCATTCCGAGCCCGTGCGGCTTTCCGCGGCTGACGGTGAGACCACTGGTGTCCGAGTGCAGGGTGATTCCGGTGAGCGTGCGCCCGGTGAGCAGCGCCACGAGTCCGTGGCCGCCCTCATGGGCGATGGTGATGGCGTTGCGCGCTATCCGCCACAGGCCGTGCGGCACGACGACGGCGAGCGCGGCGCCCAGGGTCGCGATCACCACCCACAGGTCGGGATCGGGCTGGGTGCCGGAGACCTCGTCCCAGAGAGAGGCGAGCGAGGCCGATGCGAGGTGGTCCATGTTCGGTGGGGGCTCCTCGTCAGTGCTGACTGGCGGGTGTGGCGCGCAGCGCCTCGTTGCGGGTGGTGGTCGGGGGGCGGGTGGGCCTGGCAGTGTGGCACGTATGTGTGGACGGTATGCGGCGAGTCGTCGGCCCGAGGACCTCGCGGGAATCTTCGAGATCGAGACGTGGGAGCCGGAGGAGACTCTGGAGCCCGACTACAACGTGGCTCCCACCAAGGAGGTCTACGCCGTCCTGGACCGCACCCTGAAAGACGTCGAGGACCCGAAGCCGGTTCGCCAGCTGCGGAAGCTGAAGTGGGGACTCGTTCCCTCCTGGTCCAGGACGCCCGAGGGCGGCGCCCGGATGATCAACGCGCGCGCGGAGACCGTCCACGAGAAGCCGTCCTTCCGCCGTGCCTTCGCCACCCGGCGCTGCATCCTGCCCGCCGACGGCTACTACGAGTGGGTCACCGGCAGGCAGGAGCGGGACCTGGAGGTCGAGGGGCGCAAGAAGCGGCCCCGCAAGCAGCCGTACTTCGTGACCCCGGCCGACGGGTCCGTGTTCGCCATGGCGGGTCTGTACGAGTTCTGGCGGGACAGGACGCTGCCGGACGACCATCCCCAGGCCTGGTGGGTGACGTGCTCGGTGATCACCACGGAGGCGGAGACCACGCCGCTCGCGGTCGCCCCGGCCGACGGGCCGCACGCCCTGGCCGACATCCACCCGCGGATGCCGCTGATGCTGACGCCGGACCGGTGGGACGACTGGCTCGACCCGGCGCGTACGGACCCCGGCGAGCTGAGCTCCCTGCTGGCGCCCCCGCCCGCGGGGCTGATGCGGGCCTTCCCCGTCTCCACGGCGGTGAGCAACGTCCGCAACAACGGCCCGGAGCTGCTGAAGGAGCTGGAGGCGCCGGAAGAGGGCACACTCTTCTGATGTGACGGATGCGACAACGGACGTGACAGAGGTCGTCGAGACGGACGCGGGTCCCGCCCGCCTCACCTGGCACGCCGCGAAGGAGCCCCGCCTCGTCCTGGGCGTCAGCCACGGCGCCGGTGGTGGCATCGAGGCGCGGGACCTGAGGGCGCTGGCGGCCGCACTGCCCGCGCACGGTGTCAGCGTCGTCCTCGTCGAGCAGCCCTGGCGGGTGGCCGGCAAGAAGCTGGCCCCCGCCCCGAAGACCCTGGACACCGGCTGGCGGGGCGTCTGGCCCGCCCTGGCCGCACCGGGGCTGCCGGTGGTCTCCGGCGGCCGCAGCGCCGGGGCCCGCGTCGCCTGCCGCACCGCCGCCGGACTCGGCGCCCGCGCCGTCCTCGCCCTGAGCTTCCCGTTGCACCCGCCGGGCAGGCCCGAGAAGTCCCGCGCCGACGAACTGCTCGGCGCCGGGGTGCCGACCCTCGTCGTACAGGGCGGCAACGATCCGTTCGGAAGGCCGGAGGAGTTCCCGGCCGGCGGACACGAACTGGTCGAGGTGCCGTACGGCGACCACGGCTTCGCCGTCCCGAAGCGCGCAGACATCACCCAGGACGAGGCCCTGGCGGTGATCACCGACGCCGTGGTCGCGTGGACCGCGTCACTCGGTTGAAACCCGGGAATGACGAGCCCTCGCGCACTGTTGTGGCGGACGTACGTTGCTGAGCATCAGCACCGACGCCGCCGTAGGAGAGGAATTTCGCCGCATGGGTTCGACCTTCTGCCCGAGCCGTGGCCGTGCCGACCTGGACTGGACGGTGCTGCACGCGGCGAAGACCGCCCCTATTCGGGCGGCGAGCGGACCGGATCGTCGTCTATCCTCCGATTCCAGTGGGACCGGTCTCGGTCTCGCGACATCACTGGAGGAGGTGGGTCCGGTCACTGGGACCGACGCAGGGACCGAACACGGCCAGGCGGAGCAGCCCGAGGGCCGGGGCGCGGGCGCGGAGTCGACCGCGGAGCGCAGCGCGCGCTTCGAGCGGGACGCGCTCGAGTTCCTCGACCAGATGTACTCGGCCGCGCTGCGCATGACGCGTAATCCGGCCGACGCCGAGGACCTGGTGCAGGAGACCTACGCCAAGGCGTACGCGTCCTTCCACCAGTTCCGCGAGGGCACCAACCTCAAGGCGTGGCTGTACCGCATCCTCACCAACACCTTCATCAACTCGTACCGCAAGAAGCAGCGCGAACCCCAGCGCAGCGCGGCCGAGGAGATCGAGGACTGGCAGCTCGCGCGTGCCGAGTCGCACATGTCGACCGGTCTGCGCTCCGCGGAGTCGCAGGCACTCGACCACCTGCCCGACTCGGACGTGAAGCAGGCGCTCCAGGCGATCCCCGAGGAATTCCGCATCGCCGTGTATCTGGCGGACGTCGAGGGCTTTGCCTACAAGGAGATCGCCGACATCATGGGGACACCCATCGGTACGGTGATGTCCCGGCTGCACCGTGGACGTCGTCAGCTGCGCGGCATGCTGGAGGACTACGCCCGTGACCGCGGTCTGGTCCCGGCCGGCGCCGGAGAGTCGAACGAAGCGAAAGGCTCGGGGTCATGAGCTGCGGAGAGCCGCACGAGACGGATTGCAGCGAAATCCTCGATCATCTCTACGAGTTCCTCGACAAAGAGATGCCGGACTCGGACTGCGTGAAGTTCGAGCACCACTTCGAGGAGTGCTCGCCCTGCCTGGAGAAGTACGGGCTGGAGCAGGCCGTGAAGAAGCTGGTCAAGCGGTGCTGCGGGCATGACGACGTGCCGGGTGACCTCCGATCCAAGGTCATGGGCCGCATCGACCTGATCCGTTCCGGGCAGTCCGTGCCCGAGCACGACGTCACGGCCGCGCCGCCGACTCCCCAGGAGTCCTGACACCGCGGAGTCCCGATGCCGCGGGGTCCTGACACCGCGGGGTCCTGAACACCGCGCGTCACCGCACGTCACTCGTACGTGCTAATCCGCGGGCAGTCCCCCCGTGTCCCCCAGCCGCCGCCCTAGGCTCCGGAGCCTGACAGGCATGGCCGGGGGAGGGCACATGGACGCGGTACCGGCGCGGGTGCGCGCGTACGTCACCGGCGTCGCCCTCGCCGCCCTGTGCTGCCTGCTCCCACCGTCGGCGGTCCCCACCCCGTGGCGGGCCGTGCTGCTGCTCGCCGGACTGTACGCGGGGTGCGAGCAGGTCGCCCGGTCCCGTTCCGTGGGGACCTGCTACCCCGTACTGCTCGCCGGGGCCTTCCTGCTGCCCCCGTCCGCGGCCGCACTCGTGGCGCTGCCCGGGGCCCTGCTGTCCCCGGCGGCGCGGCCCGTGGCCCTGCGGCGCGTCTGGCGCGCCGCGCGGCCGGCCCTCGCCGTGTGGGTCGCCGCCCGGGTGCACGAGGAGTTCGGGGGGCGGGACGCGGTCGCCGGGCCCGACTTCCCGTACGCGCTCGTGCCGGCCGGCGCCGCGGTACTCGCGTTCTGCCTCGTCCTGACCCTCCTCGACGGCGGCATCACGGCACTGGCCACGGGGACGCCGCCCGCGCTTCTCGGGAGGGGCGCGGGGGGCGGGGCCTGGCGGGAGCTGTTCTCCCGGTCGGTCGCGCCGATCGCGGTGCACGGGCTCGCCGGGCTGATGATGGCCGTCCTGTGGCGCAGCCCGTACGGTCCCGTCGCCGCGCTGCTCGTGCTGCTGCCGACGTGCGTTGCGTGGTGGGCGTTCGCCCAGTACCACCGGGAGCGAGCCGCGCATCAGGCGACCATCCGGGCGCTCGTGCAGGCCGTCGACATCAAGGACGGGTACACGCGCGGGCACAGCGAACGGGTCGGCCAGGCCTCGATGATGATCGCCCGCGAACTGGGCATGGACGACGAACGCGTCGAGACGCTCCGCTTCGCCGGCATCCTGCACGACGTGGGCAAGCTGGGCGTGCCCACCCGGCTGCTGCGCAAGGACGGGCCACTGACGCCCGAGGAGCGCCGGGTGATCGAGCTGCATCCCGAGTACGGGCACGAGATGGTGCGCGGCATCCGCTTCCTGGGGGAGGCCCGGGCCGCCGTCCTCCACCACCACGAACGGCTGGACGGCAGCGGCTACCCCTACGGGCTGGCCGGCGACCGGATCCCGGAATCGGCCCGCGTGGTGGCCGTCGCCGACGCCTTCGACGCGATGACGTCCACGCGCTGCTACCGCAGGGCCCGTCCTGTCGCGGCGGCCGTGGCCGAGCTCGAACGGTGCGCCGGGGCCCAGTTCGACCCGCGCATGGTCGGGGCGCTGGTGCGCGCCCTCGCACGCCAGGGCTGGCGGCCGACGGTGACGTCCGACGACCCACCGGCCCTGCCCGCCGGGCCGGCCGCGAGCCGGGACGAGGGCGCGCGGGACGAGGGCGCGCGGGACGGTGCGCGCAGGGGGGCACCGTGACGAAGGCGGTGGCCGTGGGTGTGGTTCGGGGACGCGGTGTCGGCGGTCACTTGCCGGACCGGCGTCGGTGGCTGGGGCCGGGGGCCGGGGGTGTGGTGGGCTCCGGGCGGGTGG
>NZ_JAGMUE010000728.1:0-554 GCF_019049165.1 Streptomyces sp. AC627_RSS907 | reverse complement strand
GGTGTACGCGGCGCTCAGCGGCCTGGCGCTGCTGTGCGTGTTCGTCTGGCCGCGGGTACGGCAGGCGGTGCTGCGGGCCGTGGCCCGCGGGGCGCGCCACCTGGCCCAGGTGGAGCGGCGCCGCCTGGCGTACTTCCTGGACGTCGAGATCGGCTCCTCATACGGCGGCAGCCGGGCGCTCGGCTACCTGGCCGTGCGTTGGCTGCTCGCGCCGCTCGGCTGCCTGGTGGTCTTCTCCGCGCTGATCGGCGCCCTCTACGGGTCGCTGATCATCTGGGGCTGGCCGATGTTCCACTCGTACAACCGCGACGAGCAGGTCTACTCCTCCGTCGCCGGCATGTTCCTGCTCTTCCTCGCCGCCCAGAGCCTGTTCGGCGTCGTCGCCCTGGAGCAGCGGCTCGCCTGGCACTTCCTCGGCGCCGACCCGCAGGACGAGTTGCGCCGCCGCATCGAGGAGCTGGCCAGCAGCCGGGCCGGCGTGGTCGCCGCCGTGGACGACGAGCGCCGCCGCATCGAACGCGACCTGCACGACGGGGTGCAGCAGCGCCTCGTGG
>NZ_JAGMUE010000727.1:0-569 GCF_019049165.1 Streptomyces sp. AC627_RSS907 | reverse complement strand
GATACAACTCCTCGGTACTGTCTTGATCTCGCCCCTCAAGTCCAGCTCAAATGTGACGCCAGTGGCCTATGTGACAGAAGTGATGTTGCGCCTCCGTCGCCCCGAGCCGGGTGACGCGCCGCGTACCGCCGTGTCGAGCCCCGGTACGACCGACCCCGGCGACCCGCCCCTGACCCGTCCCGCACGGGCGGCGTCCCGGTGCGCGGCGGCCAGGCCCGGGGCGGCGACGGGCCAACGCGCGGCGGGGCGCGCGTGCTGGCGAACGTGGTGGCGAGGGCGCGGTGGGGCGGCTGAAGACGGCTGTGGCGGCGCCGGGAACGGCGGATCGGAGCCGGCCCGGCAACCGGTGGCAGTTGGCCAGCGTACGGGTGGTGACCTGGTGGGGCGTCCCTGGAGCGCCGCTCGGACCGGGCGGCCGGCGGGCCCCGGCGACCCGGTGTCGGATGGTGCGTCGGATGCCGGTTGGTGCGTCAGGGGAGGTAGTGAGCTGTCGGTATGTAATGCGACGTGAGGGGCCGGTGTGACGTGGGCCCGACGGCGCCGAGGCCGGGGTGGGGAGCGGCCGGACC
>NZ_JAGMUE010000726.1:0-552 GCF_019049165.1 Streptomyces sp. AC627_RSS907 | reverse complement strand
GAGCAGCCGGACCTGAAGGCCCCCTTCACCTTCGCGGTGACCGCGCCCGAGGGGTGGACGGTGCTCAGCAACGGCGACCGGGACGGCGAGAGCACGCCGGCCGAAGGCGGCGGCACGCACACCCGTTTCGTACCGACCAAGCCGATCTCCACGTACATCACCGCCGTCGTCGCCGGCCCGTACCACTACGAGCGCGACCACTACAGCCGCGCCCTGCCCGACGGCAGCACGCTGGAGATCCCGCTGGGCGCTCTCTGCCGCAAGGGCCTGGCCAGGCACTTCGACGCGGACGACATCTTCACCGTCACCAAGCAGGGGCTCGACTTCTTCCACGAGCGGTTCGACTTCCCGTACCCGTTCGGCAAGTACGACCAGGCGTTCGTGCCCGAGTACAACATCGGCGCGATGGAGAACCCGGGCTGCGTCACCTTCCGCGAGGAGTACATCTTCCGCGGCAAGGTCACCCAGGCGTCGTACGAGGCCCGCAGCAACACCCTGCTGCACGAGATGGCCCACATGTGGTTCGGCGACCTGGTCACCATGGAGTGGTGG
>NZ_JAGMUE010000725.1:0-1072 GCF_019049165.1 Streptomyces sp. AC627_RSS907 | reverse complement strand
CGCCGGGTCCGTGCTGCGCGGTGCGGCGCTCGGAGCGGTTGGCTTACTGGCAGCGATCATGCCAAAGCCGGAGCGGTTGTCCCACCCCTGTAGGCCAACCGCGCTGCTTCGACGCGTTATGAACCGTTGTCGACGCATTCCGCCTGCCTGCCGCGCGCACGCGTCGCGCGGTCGGGGGGCGGTCGGGAGCGGGAGGAACGCGGGGAGCGCGGGAGCGGGGCCGCGGCGGGCTGCGCCGCGGCCCCGCTCCGGAGCCGTCGCCCGCGGGCGGGCATGGTGCGCGTCCTCGGCCGGGGGGTGGTCGGCCGACGGCGCCGGGGGTCAGCCGGTCGTCGGGCGGACCACCCACGCGCCCCGGCGCATCACGCCGACCAGGGCGAAGTGCTCGTCGAGCACCACCAGGTCGGCGTCCTTGCCGGGTTCGACAGAGCCGACGCGGTCGCTGAGCCCGAGCACCCGGGCCGGGGTGGCGGACAGGGCGCGTACGGTCTGCTCGACGGAGAGCCCGTCGATGGTCACCGCGCGCCGGAAGACCTGGTCGAGGGTGAGCGTGGAGCCCGCGATGGAACCCGCCGTCGGGCCGTCGCTGATGCGCGCCACACCGTCCTTGACCTCGACCTTCATCGGGCCCAGCGGGAAGATGCCGTCCTCCATGCCGGCCGCGCCCATGGCGTCGGTGATGAACGCCACCCGGTCGGCGCCGGCGCGGTGGAAGGCCAGTTCCAGCGTGGCCGGGTGCAGGTGCGTGCCGTCGTTGATCAGCTCGACGGTGATCCGCTCGTCCTCCAGGAGGGCGGCCACCGGGCCCGGCGCGCGGTGCAGCAGCGAGGGCATCGCGTTGAACAGGTGGGTGGCCACGCTCGCGCCGGCCTCGATGGCGTCGCGCGTCGCGTCGTACGTGGAGTCCGTGTGGCCCACGGCCGCGATGACGCCGGCTTCGACGAGCAGCCGCACCGAGTCCAGGCCGCCGGGCAGCTCGGGGGCCAGCGTCATCATCTTGGCCGTGCCGCGGGCCGCGTCGACCAGCTTGCGCACGTCGGCCGGGTCCGGGTCGCGCAGCAGCGTCGGCTCG
>NZ_JAGMUE010000724.1:0-853 GCF_019049165.1 Streptomyces sp. AC627_RSS907 | reverse complement strand
CCTCGGTCTCCCGCAGGTTGATGGCGATGACACCGCCGGAGCGCGGCGAGTCGTAGTCCTTGAGCACCGTCTTCTTCACCAGGCCGGCCTTGGTGGCCAGGACCAGGTACGGCGCCGCCTCGTAGTCCCGGATGGCCAGGATGCGGGCGATCTGCTCGTCCGGCTGGAAGGCCAGCAGGTTGGCGACGTGCTGGCCGCGCGCCTCGCGCCCGGCGTCGGGCAGCTCGTACGCCTTGGCCCGGTAGACCCGGCCCTTGTTGGTGAAGAACAGCAGCCAGTGGTGGGTGGTGGAGACGAAGAAGTGGGAGACGATGTCGTCCTGCTTGAGCTTCGTGCCCCGCACGCCCTTGCCGCCGCGTTTCTGCGAGCGGTAGTCCTCGGTCTTGGTGCGCTTGACGTAGCCGCCACGGGTGATCGTGACGACGATGTCCTCCTCGGCGATCAGGTCCTCGATGGACATGTCGCCGTCGAAGGGCACCAGCTTGCTGCGCCGGTCGTCGCCGAACTTCTCCACCAGCGCGGTCAGTTCCTCGCTGATGATCTGCCGCTGCCGCTCGGGCGAGGCCAGGATCGCGTTGTACTCGTCGATCTTCGCCTGGAGCTCGTCGTGCTCGGCGACGATCTTCTGCCGCTCCAGCGCGGCCAGCCGGCGGAGCTGCATCTCCAGGATCGCGTTGGCCTGGATCTCGTCGATGGTGAGCAGCCCCATCAGGCCCTCACGCGCGATGTCCACCGTGTCGCTGCGCCGGATCAGCGCGATGACCTCGTCGATCGCGTCCAGCGCCTTGAGCAGGCCGCGCAGGATGTGCGCCCGCTCCTCGGCCTTGCGCAGCCGGTAACGGGTGCGCCGGAC
>NZ_JAGMUE010000723.1:0-599 GCF_019049165.1 Streptomyces sp. AC627_RSS907 | reverse complement strand
GGCGGTGGCCGAGTGTGAGGCGGCGCTGTCGGCGTATGTGGACTGGTCGTTGACGGATGTGCTGCGTGGTGCTGAGGGCGCTCCCGGTTTTGATCGGGTGGATGTCGTTCAGCCGGTGTTGTTCGCGGTGATGGTGTCGCTGGCGCGGTTGTGGCGTTCGGTGGGTGTGGTGCCGGACGCGGTGATGGGTCACAGTCAGGGTGAGATCGCGGCGGCCTGTGTGGCCGGTGCGTTGTCGCTGGAGGATGCCGCGAAGGTGGTGGCGTTGCGGTCGCGGGCCATCGCCGCCGGTCTGGCGGGTCGCGGTGGCATGGTGTCGGTCGGGCTTCCGGTGGACCAGGTCAAGGAGCGCATCGCCGCCTGGGACGGCGCCATTTCGGTTGCGGCGGTCAACGGCCCGGGGTCGGTTGTGGTCGCCGGTGATCCGGGTGCGTTGGATGAGATGGTGGCCGAGCTTGAGGGTGAGGAGGTGCGGGTTCGTCGGGTTCCGGTGGACTACGCCTCGCACTCCGCCCACGTGGAGTCGATCCGCAAGGAGCTGTTGGAGGTTCTGGCGGACATCGCGCCGCGTTCGTCGCAGGTGCCGTTCTACTCGACGG
>NZ_JAGMUE010000722.1:0-547 GCF_019049165.1 Streptomyces sp. AC627_RSS907 | reverse complement strand
GCCTGAGGCCGCCCACGGCGTGGTGAAGTCCTCCGTGGCCTCCAGCTTCCCGTTGACGTACAACCGGGTCGTGCGGTCGTCCAGGTCGTAGACGCCGACGACGTGGGCCCACTCCCCCAGCCGAGCGGCGGGACAGTTGGGCGTGGTGTCCGGGCACGCCCGCTGAGAGACCCGTACCGTGCTGGCCTCGGGCGAGTCAGACACACCGCGGAGGAAGACCCAGCCACCGAGCCCGGAGGAGTGGTAGAGCTCGAAGCCGCGCTGGTGGCTGCCGCCCTGCGCGGCGGCGGTCATGGACCGGTTCTCCTTGTCGGCCGGCACCTTGGCCCACAGCGAGACCGCGAAGCTCTGGTACGTGTCGAGCACCGGCTGCCTGGCCCTGATGTGGTCGTCCACGCCGTCCAAGGCGAGTGCGGTGTTCTTCACGCCGGGTGCTCCCGCCCTGGCGCCCCCGTCGAGGGTGCCGGCGACCTGCTGACCGCGGCCGTCGACAGTGGAGGCGCCCGCTACCTCGTCCAAAGGCCACACCACCTTCGCCGGTCGCCCC
>NZ_JAGMUE010000721.1:0-621 GCF_019049165.1 Streptomyces sp. AC627_RSS907 | reverse complement strand
CGCCTACGAACCGCGTTGGGTGAGGAACTCCAAACGGGCTGCACGAGTTGGCTGGAGAGGGCAAGGTACCGAAGAACCTGCCGATGCTCCCGGACTGCGTGACGGTGCGTTCGGGCCTGGCTCAGGCCAGGGTGTAACCCAGTACGCCTCCGCGAATCTGACCCTCGCAGTTCGACTGGATGGAGTCGAAGATCTGGCGGTTCTCGTTCCGCAGGCACCGGAGCAGTGGAACGGTGGCGACTCCGTCCGGCTGGGTTGTGTAGAGCCAACCGAGACGGGTCACATACTGCTGGCCCTCACAGTTGACGTCTGTGCTGGTGAAGTGGTCGCCCCTGACCTGGCAGAGGTACAACGGTGTGGTGCCCGCGGCTGCGTAGGTGTACAGCGACCCGAGCGGCCCCTGGAGCTGGTAACCATTGGGGTGGTACCAGGTGTTGCTCTGGGTGTCGGAGCTTTTGTGATAGCGGTTGAGGACGAAAGTGGGCCCGGGAGCGTACGGATCTCCCGCACAGAGGTACTCGACCGCGACCTGCACATATCCGTTCGGGAGCTGATTGACCACGGTGGGGCCCTTAACCAGGTTGCACCGGGCGGGGTCGAACCCCCTGGACACGGCATTGT
>NZ_JAGMUE010000720.1:0-898 GCF_019049165.1 Streptomyces sp. AC627_RSS907 | reverse complement strand
CCTCCTCGCAACCGAACGGAACCAGTCGGTCCGTCCGATCCAGGAAGGCCACCAGCGGGGCCGCGCCGACCCGGAACAGGGCTCCCTCGGCGCCGACTTGGAGCCGGATCAGCACATCCGAGAGTTCGTCCGGGCCAGTTGGGCAGATGTGCACGTCACCCTCGCCGATGGGTCCGCAGAGCCCGTCGAGGAGCAACTCACGGGCGAACGCCCAGCTCACGGGGGCGTCGCCGGGAAGGTGGAAGGTGAACCGCACCGCGTAAGGATCGGCCTTGTCGTAGCCGAGATCGACCGGAATGCGGAAGGAGAGCTCCTCCGAGACGAGGAAGGTCATCGTCACCTCTGCCTGGACTGTGTCACGCATCGTTCGCCGCCCCGAGTCGGTGGGAATGGCCAGGTTTCAGCCGACCTGGCCCTCTTGACGCCATCGTCCGCTAACACCCAGCGGATCACAAGGAGTGAGTTTTCAGATACTGATAGAGAACGACAGGGAGCCGATAAGCGCTCCGACTCTGGAGCGTAGCGAATCGACAGCGGGGCGGAGTCGTTCCGCTCGGGCCAGGGGGGTGGAAACCGCCAAGGTCGCCGCCGTCTCGCCGGCTATCAGGGGGATGGCCGCGCAGACCGTGCCGAGCGCGTACTCCTCCCGCTCGCAGACGGGCTGAAGCGGCCGTCTCGCGGCGCACCGGCGGTGGAATCCTGCCTCGTCACGCACCGAGTACGGGGTGAGGGCCCGTACCGGGTAGCGCGCGAAGTGGTCGACCCGTTCGGCCTCGTCGAGCTGGGCCAGCAGGCACTGTCCGATGGCGTGCGCGTGTGCGGTCTGCCGGAAGTCGGCCCACTCTTCGACCGCTGGCGCCCCGGGCGCGTCGGCGGTGGCGAGCACGTCCACCTCACC
>NZ_JAGMUE010000719.1:0-612 GCF_019049165.1 Streptomyces sp. AC627_RSS907 | reverse complement strand
TCCGCGTCCAGGAACCTGGTCAGCTCGGCGAGCTGGCGGGGGAACTCGTCGGCGCCCTCGTTCAGCCGGTCCGAGCGGCGCAGCGCGGCGGCGGTCGCCCCGTCGGTGCCGGGCGCGCGGCCGAGCCCGAGGTCGACCCGGCCCGGGGCCATCGCCTCCAGGGTGCCGAACTGCTCGGCGATGACCAGCGGCGCGTGGTTGGGCAGCATGACGCCGCCGGAGCCGAGCCGGATGCGGTCGGTGTGGGCGGCGAGGTGGGCGAGGATGACCGCGGGCGACGAGCTGGCGACGCCCGGCATCGAGTGGTGTTCGGCCACCCAGAACCGGTGGAAGCCGCGCCGCTCGGCGAGCTGGACCAGCTCCACGGAGGTGCGCAGCGCGTCGCTCGCGGTCAGCCCGCTGCCGACGGTCGCCAGGTCCAGCACGGAGAGCGGTACGGGTGCGGTGCCGCTCGCCGTTCCTCGAATCGTGTCCACCGGCGTCGTGCCTCCTGAGATCGCGTACGTAGCAGAAGACCGTAACCGGAGATGGCATCCGGTTATTCCCGGGGCCCGCCACGCGACCTCGCGGGTCTCCTCGTACGGACCACGGTACGGACCACGACAACGGCCC
>NZ_JAGMUE010000074.1:0-22662 GCF_019049165.1 Streptomyces sp. AC627_RSS907 | reverse complement strand
GAGCGCGAGCGGGGCGCCGGACGCGAAGGCCGCCCGCGGCGCGTTCCCGTCGACCGCCGGCGCCGCCCGCAGTCGGTCGCCCGCGGTCTGCCGGTCCGCGAGCCGGGCTCCGACCGCCCGGTCCAGGGCTTCCGCGCCGACCCTCGCCGGCAGTCGCCGTGACCCGGCCGGACCGGCCGGATGCGAAGGCGGGGCCGACCCCGGACCTGCTCGGCCGCGACTTCCAGCTCATCCCGCCACCGTGCGCGAGCCAGGCCGAGGCAGCACCGTCGGAGTGGCCGTGCTTGGCGCCTTCGCCACCGCGGCGTCGGACGTCACCACCGGCCTGCGGCTGTCCGCCGGCCTCGCCGCGAGCGCGGCTCGCGCGCAGGCGGCCCTGGCGCCGGACTCGCACCGGGCCCGGCAGCCGTCGCGGTTGCCCGGCAGCGGCCGGCCACCACGACCGGGCATGGGCCGGCGTCGACGACGTCCGGCGGGGTCGGCCTGGGCGAGGAGGCCCGGCGGCAGGTGGTGCGCACGAGGCCGGGGCACGAGGCCCGGTTCGTCCGGAGGCCGGTGGGATCAGCCCGTGGCGGCCCGCTCGATCAGATCCGCGGCCTTACGCAGCCCGTCGCGCGCCCGGATCGTCTCACCGGCCTCGGCGAGGGTGCGCCGCAGAGCCGTGTCGCCGAGCAGACGGTCGATCGCGCCGTGGAGCTGGGCGTCGGTGAAGCGGTACGGGTCGAGCCGGACGCCGTACCCCAGCTCGGCCATGCGCTGGGCGTTGTCGTACTGGTCCCAGAACAGCGGCAGCAGGATCATGGGCTTGCCGAAGTGGAGGGCCTCGGTGGTCGTGTTGTTGCCGCCGTGCGTGATGACGAGGTCGACCATCGGGAGGATCCGGGGCTGCGGCAGGAACTCCTCGCCCCACATGTTCGGCGGCAGCTCGATTTCCTCGTGCAGCGGTCCCTTGGAGACGATGTAGCGGTGCGGGGTGCGGGCGAGCGAGGCGATGACCCTGCGCATCAGGTCCACGTCGGCCGAGCCGAGCGAGCCGAGGCTGAAATAGATCAGCGCCCCGCCGTCGGCCAGGCCGGGCGGCAGCGTGAACGTCTCCTCCGTCTCACGGACCGAGGAGTCCAGCCGGTGCCAGGTGGGGCCCAGTGGACGGGCGTCCGTGTAGTCGGCCGGCTCGGGATAGACGTACAGGTTCAGATCGCCCTCGTGGACGAACTCCAGGTCGGGCAGCGGACGCGCGCCCTGCTCGGTCACCCAGGTGTTGAAGTCGCTCCACAGGCTCCGGTGCGTGCGGTCGTACTCGGCGCGGAACTCGTCCCACTCGCTCCGGTCCCCGGCCGGGTATCCGGAGAACGGCGGCGGAACGCGCTCGCCCTTCATCTCCAGCGGGTTGCAGGAAACGATCCGCACGAAGGGAACGCCGGCCGTGGTCAACGCCGGGAAGCACACGACGTTGTCCTCGACGATCACGTCCGGCCGGACGCGGTCGATGATCTCCTTCAACCGCGGCTCACAGTACCGGGCGCCGGAGACCAACTCCTCCCACACCGGCTTGACCCAGGTGCCCAGCTGCTCGATGGTCGGCTTCCGGAACTCGGGGGCGGTGTCGCGTACGAAGTCCTTCCAGAACTGGCCCGCGTCCTGCGGCTGTTCGGGCGGCGGGGCCAGATCGACCAGGTCCTCCTCGAAACCGAGCGGCGTGAGGCGGCCCTTCCAGGACGCCTCCGCGGCGAACACCACACGGTGCCCTCGGCGGCGCAGGACGCCTCCGATCCCCACGCAGTTGTTCGTCGGCCCGTACGCGCTCTCCGGTGCGAAGAGGACGGTCAGGGGCCGTGACGGTCTGTCCGTAGGCGACAAGCCCAACTCCTTTGTCAGTGGCGGCGGTTCCGAAGTCTCGCACCGGGCCCGGACGCCGGGCAAGACCGTTGGGACCGCGCCCCGGGGCCGCCCTCGCGGGCGCGGGCCGGGCGGTGTGGGCTGCGGTGGCCAGGCGTGTCGTCCCGCGGCCGACTACCGGGTACGTCCCCGTTCCCGGCCGGCACGTGTTCCACCGGTCCGAGCCGGGGGAGCAGGCGTTCGGACAGCAGGCCGGCGAAGAGGCCGAGCAGCAGGGCACGGAACGCGCGGCGGGTTTCGGCGGGGCTCATCGGGGGCGTGCCGGGCTGCGCCATGAGGGTCCTCGGGGGTCGCTGCCGCACGGCGCGGCAGGTGGGATCGGGAAGGCGTCGGGAAGGGATCGGGAGGGCCGGCGCCGGGGGAGTGCCGGCGGAGGGCCCGGGGCGCGGAATCCGAGAGGCACCGTGACGGCTCGATGACGGCATCCGGCCGCAGACGGCGGACGCGGCCCCGAACCGTGCCCGTCACCGCAGTTGGGGGAAAGTTCAGCCGGGTGAACAAGAGGTCCCCGCACATGATGCCGGGGTGAACGCCGGACGTGCGCGCCGGGTGGAACGGGCAGTTCCTGAGCCGGAGCCGACCGTCGCGGAGGACCCGAGCGGCGCGGGACAGTTCACCTGAAGATCATTTTCCGCGGGCGGTCGCCCCGGCCGGTCAACTCACCGTGCTAGACACCGAGGTGACCTGGCCCGTCACCACGGCCCGAGGCCGGCCGACGCGGTGGAAGCCGTGGTCACCAGGGTTTTCCGGCCCGGTACACCGAGGCCGGGCCACGCTCGCCGCTCATCCGCATGCCTGGGAGTTACGTACGTGCTAGACGACCACCCACGTGGCCTGCCGCTGACCCCGGGACAGTCGGGCATCTGGTTCGGCCAGCAACTGGCACCGGAGAGCCGTGCCTACAACCTCGGCATCTACGTCGACATCGCAGGCCCGCTCGACCTCGCGCTGCTGGCCGAGGCGACGCGCCGCTTCCTCGACGAGGCCGACGGGTTCCGCGTCCGGGTCGGGGAGCACGAGGGTGAGCTGCGCCAGTGGGTCGAGCCGGCCGGTGCGTGGGAGCAGCTCTTCGTCGACCTGTCGGCCGAGGCCGACCCGGAGGCCGCGGCACACGCCTGGATGAAGGCCGACATGGCACGCCCGCGCCTCCCGGGCCACCCGCCGAACCTCACGAGCGCGGTGCTCCGCGTCGCCGGGCAGCGCCACTGGTGGTACTCGGGCATCCACCACCTGATCAGCGACGGGTTCGGCGCCGGGATCGCCGTACGGCGCGTGGCGGCCCTCTACACCGCGCTCTCCGAGGGACGTGACGCCGCGGAGGGCGCCCTGCGGCCGGTGCGGGAACTGCTGGCCGAGCAGGCCGCCTACCGGGCCTCGGACGACTTCCGCGCCGACCGGGAGTACTGGCGGGAACGGATGGCCGGGCGGCCCGCACCGGCCGGGCTGGTGGAACGGGCCGCGCCGCCTTCCGCCCCGGCGCACCGGCGGACCTCATGGCTGAGCCCCGAGACCGAGTCGGGGATGCGGAAGGTCGCGCGGAGCGGCCGGTCGAGCTGGCCGGCCGCCTTCGTCGCGGCCGTCACCGCCTATCTGCACCGGATGACCGGGGCGGACGACCTGGTGCTGGGCTTCCCGGTCACCGCGCGCGTCGGTTCCGTCGCCGAGACCGCCCCCGGCATGGTGTCCAACGTCGTCCCCCTGCGGCTGAGGGCGGAACCCGGCCTGACGTACGGCGAGCTGACCGCCCGCGTCGCGGCCGAGATGAAGAACGCGCTGCGGCACCAGCGCTATCCGGAGGCGGACCTCGCCCGCGACCTCGGTCTCTCCGCGGGGGACCGGCTCTACGGGCCGGTCGTCAACGTCATGCCGTTCGGCCAGGACTTCACCTTCGGCGGCCTCCACGGCTCCCTGCACAGCCTGGCCGTGGGGCCGGTGGCCGACCTGTCGGTCGCCTGTTACGGAGGGCGCCCGGGACAGCGCGGCGCGATCAAGGTCGTGGTCGACGGGAACCCCGAGCTGTACTCGGCGGGTGAACTGGCCGGACACCACGAGCGGTTCCTGCGGCTGCTGGCGAGGCTCACCACGGGGGACGACGCCGCCGCCCGGCCGATCGGCCACGGTGACCTGCTCGTCGAGGACGAGCGCCGGCGCGTGCTGGGCGGCTGGGCCGTCGGCGCCGGAGCCACCGGCGATGCCGCCCCCGCCGGGGAGAGCGACGCTGGAAGCGCCCCGGAGAGCGACCCGTGGCGACTGGTCGCCGCGCAGGCGGCCCGGACTCCGGACGCCGTCGCGGTGACCGCGCGGGGAGCGTCCCTGACGTACGGCGAACTGGCCGGCCGGGTGGCCCGGCTGGCCGGCGTCCTGGCCGGTCACGGAGTCGGGCCGGAGGACCGCGTGGCGCTGGCGCTGCCCCGCTCGGTGGACCTGGTGACCGGCGTGCTGGCCTGCCTGCGTGCCGGCGCCGCCTACCTGCCGCTGGACCTGTCGCACCCGGCGGAGCGGCTGGAGCTCATGGTGGCCGAGGCGCGGCCGGCCGTGGTCCTGACGACGGCCGAACTGGCCGAGCGGGTACCGAGGGGCCCGCGACCGGTGCTGACCGACGGGCCGTGGGACGTCGCCGACGCCCATGCCCGTGCTCACGCCCCCGCCGAGGCCGACGTCGCGGCGCCGCCTGCCGCGGTGCACGGTTCGGTCGCGGCGTACGTCGTCTTCACCTCGGGGTCGACAGGACGGCCCAAGGGTGTGGTCGTCCCCCGGTCGAGCCTCGCCAATCTGCTGCTGGACATGGCCGGGCGGGCCGGCCTCGGCGGCGGCGACCGCCTGCTCGCCGTGACCACGCTGGGCTTCGACATCGCCAACCTGGAACTGCTCGCGCCCCTGGTGACCGGCGCCGCGGTGGTGGTGGCCGGACCTGACGAGACACGCGACCCGGCACGGCTGCGGCGACTGCTGCTGACCGAGCGTGTCTCGGTGATGCAGGCGACGCCGAGCCTGTGGCAGGCGGTGTCCGCCGAGGGCGCCCCCGCCCTCGGCGGCGTCCGGGTCCTCGTCGGCGGTGAGGCGCTGCCGGCTCCACTGGCGCGTGAACTCCTCGCGTCCGCCGCGTCGGTGACCAACGTCTACGGACCCACCGAGACGACGGTCTGGTCGACCGCGGCGGACCTGTCGGCCGAGGACGCCGAAGCGGCGACGGTCACCATCGGACGGCCGATCGCCGGTACCGCGGTGTACGTGCTGGACGGGGCGGCGCGCCCCGTGCCGCCCGGCGTGGTGGGCGAGCTGTACATCGCCGGCGCCGGGCTGGCGCGCGGCTACGCGGGACGGCCCGGCCTGACGGCCGAGCGCTTCGTGGCCGACCCCTTCGGCGCCCCCGGCACCCGTATGTACCGGACCGGCGACCTCGTACGGTGGACGCGGGACGGCCGGCTCGCCTACGTGGGCCGGGCCGACCAGCAGGTCAAGGTGCGCGGACACCGTATCGAGCCGGGCGAGATCGAGGCCGTGCTCGCGCGGCAGCCGGGTGTGGACCGGGCCGCGGTCGTGCTCCGCGAGGACACGCCGGGCCGACGGCAGCTGACGGCGTACCTCGTCCCCGGCACGGGGCCGGTGGCAGGCGAACAAGAGCTGGCCGCGGCGCTGGCGCGAAGCCTCCCCGCGTACATGGTGCCCGCCGCCTACGTGACCCTCCCGGAACTGCCCCTGACGGCGAACGGCAAGCTCGACCGGGCCGCGCTGCCCGCGCCGGCGGCGGCCCTCCCCGGTGGCGGCCGGACGCCGCGGAACCCGGTCGAGGAGACCCTCTGCCGACTCTGCGCCGACCTGCTCGACACACCCGGTGTGAGCATCGACGACGACTTCTTCACCCTCGGCGGCGACAGCGTCTCGGTGATGCGCCTGGTCGCCGCCGCACGCCGCGAGGGACTGACCCTCACCCTGCGCGACGTGTTCGAGCACCCGACCGTGGTGGACCTCGCCGCCCGCGCGGTCCCGCGACAGGACGCCACGGGCGGTACCTCCTCGGTACCGGAGCCCTCCCGCGCCGCCCTGTTCGCCGAGACGGAACTCCGGCGCCTGCGCGCCCGCTACCCCCGGCTCTCGGACGCCCTGCCCCTGACGTCCGTACAGCAGGGCCTGCTGTTCCAGTCCCTCCACGACGCGCAGGCCACCGGGGACGACGACTACACCGTGCAGCTCGGCTTCACGGTCGAGGGCCCGCTGGACGGGCACCGGTTGCGCGCCGCCTGGGGCGCCCTGCTGCGCCGGCACCCCGTCCTGCGCTCCGCGTTCGTCGCCGACGCCGCCGACGTACCGGCGCAGGTGGTGCTCGACGACGTCGAGCTGCCCTGGCGCGACGTGGACCTCACGGAGCCGCCCACGGACACCGACGCCCAGGAGAGGGACCGGCGACTGCGACAGGTCGCCGCCGAGGAGCGGGCCGGACGCTTCGACCTGGCACGCCCCCCGCTGTTGCGGATCGCCCTGGTACGGCTCGCCCCCGAGCGGCACGCCGTGCTCTTCACCCACCACCACATGCTGCTCGACGGCTGGTCGCTGCCCCTGCTGGGCCGTGAGCTGTTCGCGCTGTACCGCGACGAGCCCCTGCCGCCGGTGACCCCGCCCCGCGCGTACCTGTCCTGGCTCGGACGGCAGGACCGTGACGCGGCCCGCGCCGAGTGGAGCGCCGCGCTCGACGGGCTCGACGCACCGACGCTCCTCGTGCCGGACGCCACCGAAGCGGCGGAGCCGGCGCAGGGCCGGCACACCGTCGACCTGCCGGCCCGTACCACCGACGCCCTGCGGGAGCTGGCCGCCGCGCACGGCCTCACCCTCAACACCGTCGTCCAGGGCGCCTGGGCCCTCCTCCTGGCCGGGCTCACCGGGCGCGACGACGTCGTGTTCGGCACCACGGTCGCCAGCCGTCCCGCCGAGGTCGACGGGGCCGAGTCCATGGTCGGGCTGTTCGTCGACACCGTCCCCGTGCGCGTACGGCTGCGTCCCGCGGACGACCTGCTCACCGTCCTGCGCGGGATGCAGCGCCGGCAGTCGCGCCTCACGGTCGCCGCACACCTGGGCCTGCCGGACATCACCCGCCCGACCGGACTCGACCGGCTCTTCGACACCGTCCTGACCTTCGAGAACTTCCCCGTCGACCCGGCCACCTTCCGGCCGGGCCCCGGCCTCGGCATCACCGATCCGCACGTCCACGCGGGCACCCACTACGCGCTGACCCTGCTCGTGGTGCCGGAAGCCGCCGGGCTCAGCCTGCGGTTCGGCCACCGGACCGGCGTCCTCTCGCCGGAGACCGTCGCCCTCGTCGGTGAACGACTGGTGCGGCTGCTGGAGGGGCTGCTCGTCGACCCCACGCGGACTGTCGGCTCCGTGGACGTGCTCCTCCCCGAGGAGCGGCGGCGGATGCTGGCGGAGTGGAACGACACCGCCGTGCCGGTGCCGCCCGTCACGGTGCCCGGACTGGTCGCGGCACAGACGGCGGCCACGCCCGGGGCGACCGCCGTGGTGTACGGGGACGGCGGGGACGGTACCGAGGAGCTGACGTACGCCGAGTTCGACGCCCGGGTGGCGGCGCTCGCGGCACTGCTGCGCGAGCGCGGGGCCGTGCCCGAGACCCGGGTGGCCGTCGCCGTGCCCCGTTCGGCGGACCTGCTCGTCGCCGTCCACGCCGTGCTGCGCGCGGGCGCGGTGTACGTGCCGGTCGACCCGGACCTGCCGGCGGAGCGGATCCGGCTGCTGCTGGACCACGCGGCCCCGGCCTGCGTCCTCACCACGCGCGGCCTCGCCGAACGGTTCCCCCGTCTGAGCGGCCCGGACACGGTCCTCCTCGGGGACCACGCGCCCGCCGGCGACGCAGGGGCCCTGTCCTCGCCGGTCCCCGTGGCGCCCGGATCGGCCGCGTACATGATCTTCACTTCCGGTTCGACCGGCCGCCCGAAGGGCGTCGTCGTCTCCCACGAGGCCATCGCCAACCGGGTGCTGGGCATGCAGCGGGAGTTCGCCCTGACCGCCGACGACCGGGTGCTGCACAAGACGCCCGTCGGGTTCGACGTGTCCGTGTGGGAGCTGCTGTGGCCGCTGACCACGGGCGCCACGGTGGTCGTGGCACGCCCCGGCGGGCACCGCGACCCGGCGTACCTGGCGGCTGCCGTCGAGACCCACCGGGTGACGACGGTGCACTTCGTCCCGTCGATGCTCCGGGTGTTCCTCGACTTCCTCGACGAGCGCGCCGCGGTCGCGGCGGGGGCCGGGCTGCGGCGCGTGATCTGCAGCGGCGAGGCGCTTCCGGCCGAACTCGCCGACACCTGCCTCGGCCTCCTCGGCGTTCCGCTGTTCAACCTGTACGGGCCGACGGAGGCGGCCATCGACGTCACCCGGTGGCGTTGCGTCCCCGCCGGAACGGGCGCCACGGTGACCGCCGGGACGGGCACGGTCCCCATCGGTGGTCCGGTGGACAACACCAGGGTGTACGTACTCGACGCGGCGCTCCGGCCGGTCGCCCCGGGCGTCGCGGGCGAGTTGTACCTGGCGGGACGCCAGCTCGCCCGCGGTTACCCGGCCCTGCCCGGGACGACCGCGCTCCGCTTCGTGGCCGACCCCTTCGGTCCCGCGGGCAGCCGCATGTACCGCACCGGTGACCTCGCGCGGTGGCGCGGCGACGGCACGCTGGAGTACCTGGGCCGGACCGACCACCAGGTCAAGATCCGGGGGGTGCGCGTCGAGCCCGCCGAGATCGAGGCCGCGCTCGCCGGGCACCCGGCGGTGAGCCGGGCCGCGGTGCTCGTCCGGGAGGACGAGCCGGGCCGGCGGCAGCTCACCGCCTACGTGGTGCCGGCCCTCCACGGGCCCGAGACGGACGTGTCCGGGCCCGAACGGACCCAGGCACAGGTACAGGTACAGGAGTGGAACGCCGTCTGGGAGTCGGTCTACGCGCCCGCCGCCCGGACACCGTCCGCACCGGGCGCCGCCGGAGAGCATCCGGCCGGCGAACTCCCCGCCTTCGGCGACGACTTCTCCAGCTGGGACAGCAGCTACGACGGCCGGCCCCTCCCGCACCGGGAGATGAGCGCCTGGCGCGACGCGACCGTGGAGCGGATCCGCGCGCTGCGGCCCGTACGCCTGCTGGAGATCGGCGTCGGTGCGGGCCTGCTGCTGTCGCGGCTCGCCGGGGACACCGAGGCCTACTGGGCGACCGACTTCTCCGCCGAGGTGATCGGCACGCTGCGCGACCGGCTGCCCGGCCACCTCGCCGGCCGCGTCACCCTGCGGCACCAGGCGGCGGACGACACGGAGGGCCTGCCCACCGGGTTCTTCGACACCGTCGTGCTGAACTCGGTGATCCAGTACTTCCCGGACGCCGGCTACCTGGACCGGGTGGTCCGCGCCGTCGTGCCGCTGCTGGCACCCGGCGGACGGGTCTTCGTCGGCGATGTGCGGGACCTGCGGAGCGCCCGCGTCTTCGAGACGGAGAAGCACCTCGTCCGCCTCCCGCCGGGCCGGCACACCGGTACCGCGGCGCTGCGGCGGTCCACGGGCCGGGCCCTGCTGAACGAGAACGAACTCCTCGTCGACCCCGCCTGGTTCACCGGACGAACAGGTCCCGGCAGTCCCTTCACCGCCGCGGACGTCCAGGTGAAGCGGGGCCGGTACCACAACGAACTGAGCCGCTACCGCTACGACGTCGTCCTGCACACGGCCCCGGCAGCCGCGGACACGGCACCGGCCGACAGCCACGACGCCGGCGACGGAACACCCCTGGACGGGCTGCGGCACACCCTGTCCACGGCTCGCCCGGCCCGACTGCGCGTGTCGGGGCTCCCCGACGAGCGCACCGCCCGGCAGGCCCTGGCGGTCCGGCGGCTGGACGAGGGGGCTGACCCCGCCGCCGCCGCGCGCGTCCTCGCGGACGACGTCCCGGTGCCCGGCGCGGTGGACCCCGAGGACCTGTACGCCCTCGCCGAGGAACTGGGCTACCGCGTGGCCGTGGCACCGTCGGTGACCGGCCCCGGCGCGGTGGACGCCGTCTTCCGGCGCACGGGCACTGCGGACTCCCCGACCGGTGAGGTCACCCCGGACGCCGTGGCCGGTGAGGTGCTGTGCGCCTACCGGCCCGCACCGGAATCCGTCCCGGCCCCGGCACGGCGCACCAACGAGCCGGGCCTCGCCCGCAGGCTCGCCGTGCTCCCGGCCGAACTGCGGGCGCTCGCCGAACGCACCCTGCCCGAAGCTTTGGTGCCCGCCGCCTTCGTGGTGCTGGCGGAGCTGCCGCTCACCGCGAACGGCAAGCTGGACCGCGCCGCGCTGCCGGCGCCGGACTTCGCGGCCGCACCGGACAGCCGGGCCCCGCGCGACGCGACCGAACAGGCCCTGTGCACCGCCTTCGCCCAGCTGCTGGGCATCCCGCACGTGGGGATCGACGACAGCTTCTTCGCGCTGGGCGGCGACAGCGTGCTGGCCATGCGGCTGGTGGGCGCCGCGCGCCGGGCGGGGATCGGCCTCGCCGTCCGTGACGTCTTCGCACACCCCACCGTCGCGGCCCTCGCCTCCGTGGCGCGGGCGGCCGGGGACACCGGCGCCACCGAGCCGCCGGAAGCCGCACGTGAGGAACCCCTGCCGCAGGTACCGGCGGCGGTGCGGGAGCGGCTGACCGCCCCGTACCCGGGCCCGACGGACATGCCGGTCCTCCCGCTGACACCGCTGCAGGAGGGGCTGCTCTTCGAGTCCCTGGCCGCCGCGCAGGCCGGGGCGGACGACCGGGCCCGGACGGACGACTACACCGTCCAGCTGTCCCTCACGCTGGACGGCCCCCTCGACCCGGCTCGGCTGCGCACCGCCTGGTCCCGGCTCCTGGCCCGGCACGGCAGCCTGCGGGCCGCCTTCGTGCACGACGCGGACGCGGGCCCGGTGCAGATCGTCTCCGGCGAGGTGGAACCGGCCTGGCGGGAGACGGACCTGTCCACGACCACCGGACCGGACCGGGAGACGCGGCTCGCCGAGCTGCGGACCGCGGAGCGACGGACCCCGTTCGACCCGGCTCGGCCGCCACTGCTGCGCGTGGCGCTGGCACGGCTGGCCCCGCACCGGCACACGATGATCGTGACCTACCACCACATCCTGCTCGACGGCTGGTCGCAGCCACTGCTGCTCGACGAACTGCTGACCGCCTACGCCGAGCCGGACTCCCTCCCCCCGGCGCCCCAGTTCGAGCGGTACCTGTCCTGGCTCGCCCGGCAGGACAAGGACGCGGCACGGCAGGCCTGGCGACAGGCGCTCGACGGCGCCGAACCGACCCTCGTGGTGCCGGTGACCCGCAACCGGACGGACCACGACACCGGCGGTACGGCGTCCACACCCGGGCACGAGGTCGTGGAACGCCTGCTGCCCACGGACCTGACGTCCCGCCTGAGCGCGCACTGCCGCCGCCACGACCTGACACCGGCCACCCTGGTCCAGGGAGTGTGGGCCACCCTGATCGGCGCGCTGACGGGCCGTGACGACGTCGTCCTCGACGTTCCGAACGCGGGCCGCCCGGCCGACGTCGAGGACGTGGAGTCCGTCATCGGCCTGTTCATCAGCACCGTTCCGGTGCGGGTGCGCCTCGACCCGGTGCGGCCGATGGCCGCCGTTCTGCGCCGGCTGCAGGACGAGCAGTCCCGCCTCGCCGCCCACCAGCACCTCGGACTGCCGGAGATCCAGCGCCAGACCGGCGCCGGAGCGCTCGCCGACACCATGGTGGTGCTCCTCACCTTCCCGCTGGATCCAACCGTGTTCCGGCCGGCGGACGGCATCCGTGTCTCAGCCGTCGACGGTGGAGTGGCCACGAGCTACCCGCTGCGGCTGCTCGCCACGCCCGGCGAGCGGCTGCACCTCACCCTCGGCTACCACACCTCCGCCTACGACCGGGCCGCCGCCGAAGCACTCATGGACCGGCTGGTGCGCCTCTTCGAGGAGCTCGGCGACGGCCTGTACCGGCCCGCCGGACGCGCCGGAGTCCTCACCCCGCGCGAACGAGGCCACCTGCTGACCGCCTGGCAGGGAGCACAGGACGCGACCACGGCAGCCGGCGTCGTCACCGGCGCCATCGAGGACCGGACGGCCACCGCCCCCGACGCCCCGGTGGTCCTCTTCGGGAACGAGCGGCTCACCCACCGCGACCTGCACGCCCGCGCCAACCGCCTCGCCCGCCTGCTCATCGCCCGGGGCGCCGGGCCCGAACGGACCGTGGCCGTCGCGGTGCCCCGCTCCCCGGAACTGGTGGTGGCCCTGCTGGCGGTCCTCAAGGCCGGCGCGGCGTATCTCCCGGTGGACCCCGGTTACCCGGCGGACCGCATCGCGTACATGCTCGGCGACGCCGGGCCGGTGACGGTACTGACCACCACCGAGGCAGCCGCGTCGCTCCCCGAGGACGTCCGCTCCGGCGCCGTACGGCTCGACGATCCGGACACCGGACGCGCGCTGCGCGCCCTGCCGGCCGGCGACCCCACCGACGACGAGCGCACCGCACCGCTCAGGCCCGGCCACCCCGCCTACGTCATCCACACCTCGGGCTCCACCGGGCGGCCCAAGGCGGTCGTGGTGCCGCACCGGGGAGTCGCCGCCTACTTCTCGTTCCTGACGTCCGGGATCGCCCGGCTCGGCCCCGACGACGTCGTGCTCAACCTGGCGTCCGTCTCCTTCGACCCCTCGGTGCGCGACATCCTCGGCACCCTGGCCGCCGGCGGGCGTGTCGTCATGGTGCCGGCCGACGAGGCCAACGACGCACGCGCCCTCGTCCGCGCCATGCGCCGCCACCGTGTCACCGCGCTGCTCTCCGTCGTGCCGTCCCTGCTGGCCGCCCTGAACGAGGAGGCGGCACAGCTGCCCCTCGGCGAACGCCCCTGCCCGCGGTTGGTGATGACCTGCGGCGAAGCGCTCACCGAGAACCACCTCCAGCAGACGGCCGCCCTCGGGAACCCGCTGGTCGTCAACCAGTACGGGCCCACCGAGGCGACCATGAGCAGCACCTTCCAGGCGGTGGGGGAGCCCGGGGCACGGCGGTCCGGCGGACGCTTCCTGATCGGCCGCCCCCGCCCGGGCGTCCGTGCCTACGTCCTGGACCACCGGCTGCGCATGGTCCCCGCCGGAACACCCGGCGAGCTCTACCTGGCCGGTCCCGGCGTCACCCGGGGCTACGCGGGCCGCCCCGGTCCCTCCGCCGAGCGCTTCCTCGCCGACCCGTACGGCGGGCCCGGCACCCGCATGTACCGCACCGGCGACCTGGCCCGCTGGACCGCGGACGGCCGGCTGGACCACCTCGGGCGCGCCGACCACCAGGTCAAGGTCCGCGGCCACCGCGTCGAACCCGGCGAGATCGAGGCGGTCCTGGAGAGCCACGAGGCGGTCGCCCGCGCCGTCGCGGACGTACGCCGGGACACGCCCGGAGGCGACCTCCGGCTGGTCGCCTACGTCGTCCCGGAGACCGGGACCGGGAGCGGACCCGGGACCGGGCTCGGGCGCGGAAGCGTGCCGGCTCCGGCCGAGTTGCGCCGCCACGCCGCGGCCGCCCTGCCCGGCTACATGGTGCCTTCCGCGTTCGTCGTCCTGGACCGGCTGCCGCTCACCCCCAACGGCAAGGTCGACCGCCGCGCCCTGCCCGACCCCGGCACCGCGGCCGGCTCCGCGGCGGACGGCGGCCGCGAGGCGCGCACGCCGCTCGAGGAAGTGCTGTGCGGCCTGTACGCGCGGCTCCTCGGCGTCGACCGGACCGGCATCGACGACAGCTTCTTCGACCTGGGCGGACACTCGCTGCTCGCCACCCGCCTCGTCGCCCACATACGCACCGCGCTCGGCGCCGACCTGCCGGTCCGCGCCGTCTTCGAGGCCCCCACGATCGCGGAACTCGCCGAACGCGTCGCCGCCACCGCCGGTGCCCCGCCCCGTCCCCGGCCCGCCGCCGGCACCAGGCCCGACGACATCCCGCTGTCCTCCGCCCAGCGCCGCCTGTGGTTCCTGCACCAGTTCGCCGAGGGCGCCACGGACGGCTACCACATGCGGGTGGTGCTGCGGCTGCGCGGTCCCCTCGACATCCCCGCGCTGCGCGTCGCGCTCGCCGACCTGACCACCCGTCACGAGGCGTTGCGCACCCTCTTCCCCGACACCGACGGCCGCCCCCGCCAGGAGATCCTGGACGCCGGCGCCGAGCGGGCCCGCCCGGAACTGGAGGCGGTCCGCGTCGCGGAGGCGGACCTCGCCACCGAGCTGGAGCGGACCGTTCGCCGGCCCTTCGACCTGGCTGCCGAGATCCCGCTGCGGGCCGCCCTGTTCGAGCTGGGGGAGGACGACCACGTCCTGGCGCTGGTGCTGCACCACATCGCCGCCGACGGCTGGTCCTTCGGACCGCTGGCGGCCGACCTGTCCACCGCCTACCGCAGCCGTACGCGGGGGCAGGCACCCGACTGGGCACCGCTGCCCGTCCAGTACGCCGACTACAGCCTGTGGCAGCGGGACCTGCTCGCCGACGACGGCGCCGACGGGTTGACGGTCCGTCAGCTCGCGCACTGGCGCCGGCGGCTCGCCGGCCTGCCGGACCGCATCGACCTGCCGCTGGACCCCGCCCCCACCGTGTCCGTGTCCGGTGACACCACCGTCGTACCAGGAGACCCCACCGGCGCCGCACCCGGCGGCTCGTACCTCTTCCACATCCCGGCACCGCTCCACGCCCGCCTGGCGGAGCTGGCCCGCGAGCACTCCGCCACCGTCTTCATGACGCTCCAGGCCGCCCTCGCCGCGCTGCTGACCCGTCTGGGCGCCGGTACGGACATCCCGCTCGGCACGGCCGTGGCCGGGCGCGGTGACGAGGTGCTGGAGGACCTCGTCGGATGTTTCGTCAACACGCTGGTCCTGCGCACCGACACCGGCGGCGACCCGGACTTCCGCGAGCTGCTGCGACGGGTGCGGGAGACCGACCTCACGGCCTTCGCCCATCAGGACGTGCCCTTCGAGCGTCTCGTCGACCACCTGGGCGTGACCCGCTCCCTGGACCGCAATCCGCTGTTCCAGGTGATGCTGGCCGCCCAGCCCGAGCTCACCCGCGACGCCGTCGAACTGCCCGGCCTCACCGCCGAGCTGATCCGCGTCGGCGCCGCCACCGCCCGCTTCGACCTCTCCTTCAACATGGCCGAACACCGCACCCCCGAGGGCGCTCCGGACGGGATCGACGGCCGTGTCGAATACCGCGCGGACCGCTTCACCCCCGCGACGGTGCGGCTTCTCACCCGGCGCTGGACCCGGCTCCTGGAGTCCTTCGCCGACGACCCGGACCTCACCGTGTCCCGGGCCGCCACCACCGCCGCCGACGAACGCCGGCGGGTACTCACCGACTGGAACGACACCGCCATGGACGTCCCGTCCGCCACCGTGCCCGAACTCCTCGCCGACCGCGTCGCGCGCACCCCGCACGCCGAGGCCGTCGTCTGCGGTGCCGACCGGCTCACCTACGCGCAGCTGGACACGCGCGTCGACGCCCTCGCCCGCCGTCTGCGCGCGGTCGGGGCCCGACCGGAGAGCCGCGTCGCGGTGCTCGTCCCGCGCTCGACCGGCCTGCCCGTGGCCCTGCACGCGGTCCTGCGGACCGGTGCCGCGTACGTGCCCGTGGACCCCGACCTGCCGGCCGGGCGCATCGCCCTGCTGCTCGCCGACACCGACCCGGTGTGCGTGGTGACCACCGAGGAGGCGCGCGGCCTGCTCCCCTCCGCCGTGCGGGCCCCGGTCCTGTCGCTCGACGGGACGCCCGGACCGCAGGACGCCTCAGGACCCGCCGCCGGGTTCGCGGCGCCGCACCGCGACAGCACCGCCTACGTCATCCACACCTCCGGCTCGACGGGGCGCCCCAAGGGCGTCACCGTCCCGCACCGGGCCGTCGTCAACCGTCTGTGGGGCATGCAGGAGCAGTACGGTCTCCAGTCCGACGACCGGGTGCTGCACAAGGCCTCCGCCGGCTTCGACGTCTCGGTGTGGGAGCTGTTCTGGCCGGTGCTCGCCGGCGCCGCCGTGGTCGTCGCCGAGCCCGAGGCGCACCGCGACCCGGCCCGGCTCGCCGAGCTGATACGGGACCGGTCCGTCACCACCGCGCACTTCGTGCCGACCGTCCTGCGCGCCTTCCTGGAGCAGCCCGGCGCCGCCGGCTGCACCGGGCTGCGCCGGGTGTTCTCGGGCGGCGAGGCCCTGCCCGCCGACCTCGTACGGCGCTTCCACGAGGTGCTCGGCGCCTCAGGCGTGGCTCTGTTCAACCAGTACGGTCCCACCGAGGCCACCATCGACGTCACCTGGTGGCGCTGCCCCGCCGACCCCGAGGGCCCGCCGCCACTCGGCCACCCGGTCGCCAATACCCGCCTGTACGTCCTCGACGCGGCCCTGGCGCCGGTACCGCCGGGGGCCTCCGGCGAGCTGTGGATCGCCGGCGCCCAGCTGGCCCGCGGCTATGCGGGCCGCCCCGGCGCCACGGCGGAGAGCTTCGTCGCCGACCCCTTCGGGCCGCCCGGCGCCCGGATGTACCGCAGCGGCGACCTCGCCCGCTGGACGGAGAACGGCGAACTGGAGTACCTGGGCCGCGTCGACGACCAGGTCAAGATCGGCGGCGTACGCGTCGAGCCGGGCGAGGCCGCGGCCGCGCTCGGCGAGCAGGAGGGCGTGAGCGCCGCCGTGGTCGTGGCCCACGGGGCGCCCTCCGGCGGCCGGCGCCTGGTCGGCTACGTCGTGCCCGAGCGGGGCCGCACCCTGGACGGCGGTCAGGTGCGCCGCCGGGCCGCCGACACCCTGCCCGATCACCTGGTCCCCGCCGAGATCATGGTGCTCGACGCCCTCCCCGTCACCCCCAACGGCAAGCTGGACCGCGCGGCCCTGCCCGTGCCCGACCCCACCGGCACGACGGACGGAGGAAGCGCGCCGCGCACCCCGGCCGAGGAGACCCTCTGCCGCATCTTCGCCGAACTGCTCGGCGTCGGTGCCGGGAGCGTGGGCACGGACGAGGGGTTCTTCGCGCTGGGCGGGGACAGCATCATGTCGATCCAGCTGGTCAGCCGGGCGCGGCGGGCCGGTCTGGTCCTCACCCCGCGCGACGTCTTCACCCATCAGACGGTGGCCGAACTCGCGCGGGTCAGCAGACGCGCGGACGACCGGCCGGCCGTCCGCGCCGAGGACGACGGGACCGGGCCCGTCGAACTCACCCCGATCGTCCACCGGTTGCGCGAGCGCCGCGGACCCGTCGACGCCTTCCACCAGTCGGTGCTGCTCCGGGTGCCGGGCGGGCTGGGGGAGGAGCGGCTGACGGCGGCGGTGCAGGCGCTGCTGGACCACCACGACGCCCTGCGACTGCGGCTGACCCGGACGGCGGGCGGACTGGTCTGGGCGTTGGAGGTGGGGGAGCGGGGTTCGGTGGACGCCGCCCGGTGTGTGCGCCGGGTGTCTCTCGCCGATGCCGATGCCGATGCCGATGCCGGTGTGGTGGGGGAGGCGCGTGCGGCGGTGGCGCGGTTGGCGCCGGAGTCGGGTGTGATGGTGCAGGTGGTGTGGTTCGACGCGGGGGCGGAGGTGTCGGGCCGGCTGTTGGTGGTGGTGCATCATCTGGCGGTGGACGGGGTGTCGTGGCGCGTCCTGTTGCCGGATCTGCGGCAGGCGTGGGAGTCGGTGGCGGCCGGTGAGCCGGTGGAGCTGGATCCGGTGGGTACGTCGTTCCGGCGTTGGGCGGCGTTGCTGGGTGAGCGGGCGCAGGACCCGGCGCTGCTGGAGGAACTCCCGTACTGGACGGAGACGTTCGCGTCCCCGGAGCCGCTGCTCGGTTCCCGTCCGCTGAATCCGGTGCAGGACACGGTGGGCACGGCGCGGCGGCTCACGGTGACGCTGCCGGGGACGCACACGGCACCGCTGCTCTCCTCGGTTCCGGCCGCCTTTCACGGCGGGGTCGATGACGTGCTGCTGGGTGCGCTGGCGTTCGCGGTGCGGCAGTGGCGCGAGGCGCGGGGCGTGGACGCCGACGGCGGTGTGCTGGTCGACCTGGAGGGCCATGGCCGTGACACCGACCGGCCGGACGTGGACCTCTCCCGCACGGTGGGCTGGTTCACCCGTGTCCATCCCGTACGGCTCGACGTCACGGGCGACGATCCCGCCGACGCCGTCAAACGGGTCAAGGAACAGCTGCGGGACGTACCCGGCGACGGCGTGGGCTACGGCCTCCTCCGCCACCTCAACGCCAGGACCGCGCCCGTGCTCGCGGCCCTCGCCGAGCCGCAGATCGGCTTCAACTACCTCGGCCGCACCCCGGCGTCCCCCACCCCGTCCGGCGCCGACTGGTCGCCGGTCCCACAGCCCGGGGGACCCGTCGCCGATCCCGTCACCCCGCTCGCGCACGCCTTGGACATCAACGCCGTCACGGCCGACGGGGCGGACGGCCCGGTGCTGTCGGCGACGTTCTCCTGGGCGGGCGGTCTGCTGGACGAGGCGGAGGTGCGGGAGCTGGCCGAGCGGTGGCTGCGGGCGCTGGAGGCCCTCGCGGGCACGGACGCCGGGGCCGGCGGCCACACACCGTCCGACTTCCCCCTCGTGCCCGCCCTCACCCAGGAGCAGGTGGAGGCCCTGGAGGCCGCGTACCCCGGCCTGGAGGACGTCCTCCCGCTCTCCCCGCTCCAGGACGGCTTCCTCTTCCACGCCCACTACGACCACGAGGGCACCGACGTCTACACCGCCCAGCTCGTACTCGACCTGGCCGGTCCCCTGGACGCGCCGGTCCTGCGCGAGGCATGGACGGCACTGCTGCGCCGGCACGCCAACCTGCGCGCCGGGTTCGTGCACGACGTCACCGGCGCCCCCGTCCAGGTCGTCGTCCGCGACCCCGGACTGCCCTGGCGCACCGTGGACCTGACCGGCGTACCGGCGACGGAGCGCACCGTCCTGCGCGACCGCGTCGCCGAGGAGGAGCGGTCCGCGCGGTTCGACCTGTCGCGGCCCCCGCTGCTGAGGATCGCGCTGGTCAAGCATGACGAGGAGCACCACAGCCTCGTCCTGACGCCGCACCACATCCTGCTCGACGGCTGGTCCATGCCCGTGCTGCTCCGCGAGATGTTCGCGCTGTACGCGGCGCGGGGCTCGACGGCCGGACTGCCCGCCGTCACCCCGTACGGCGACTACCTCGCCTGGCTCGCGGACCAGGACCGGGAGGCCGCCAGGGCCGCCTGGACCGCCGAGCTGGCCGGGCTGGAGGAACCGACGCTGCTCGCCCCCGGGGCGGCCGGCGCGTCCACGGCCGAGCCCGGCCACGTCACCCTGGACCTGCCCGCCGACACGGTCGCGGCCCTGCACCGGCTGGCCCGGGAAGCGGACCTGACGGTCAACACCCTGGTGCAGGGCGCCTGGGCGGTGCTGCTGTCCCGTATGACGGGCCGTGACGACGTCGTCTTCGGTGCCACGGTCGCGGGTCGCCCGCCGGAGGTCGCCGGGGTCGAGTCCATGGTCGGACTCTTCATCAACACGCTGCCCGTCCGGGTCGCCCTCGACCCGCGGGCGACCGTCCGCCAGACCCTCACCGGACTCCAGGCCGGCCAGTCCTCCCTGATGACACACCAGCACCTCGGTCTGAGCGAGGTCACGAGGCTGTCCGGCCACCCCGTGCTCTTCGACACCCTCGTGGTCTTCGAGAACTACCCGGTCGACCGGGAGTCGCTCGCCCCGCGGGAGGACGCCCCCGGGCCGCGGCTGACCGGGGTGAGGGGCCGGGACGCCACCCACTATCCGCTGAGCCTGATCGTGACCCAGGGGCTCCGGGAAGCCGAAGGCTCACCGGACTCCCCGGGCGGTGCCCTCACCCTCCGCCTCGGCTACCAGCCCGCGCACGTCGACCACGCGGCCGTGACCGGGCTGGCGGAACGGCTGGGCCTGCTGCTGCGGGAGTTCGCCACGGAGCCCGGCCGGAGGCTGGCGGCCGTCGACGGGCTCCGTGACGAGGAACGCGAACTGGTCCTCACCCGGTGGAACGACACGGCGGTGCCCCTCGCGCCGGCCACCCTCCCCGAACTGTTCGCCGCCCAGGCCGCCCGTACACCCGACGCGCCGGCCGTCGTCCACGGGACACAGCGGCTGACCTACGACGAGCTGGCCGCCCGCGCCCGTGCCCTCGCCGACCGGCTGCGCCGGGCCGGAGCCGGACCGGAGACCCGTGTCGCCGTCGCCGTGCCCCGCTCCGCCGACCTGGTCACAGCCCTTCTGGCGGTCCTCGCGACGGGCGCCGCGTACGTCCCCGTCGACCCGGGCCTTCCGGCGGAACGCATCACCCTGCTCCTCGACGACACCGGACCGGTCGTGCTCCTGGTCACCGAGGCGGTGGCGGCACGGTCCCCGCTGCCGGCGGGTGACACGCCCGTCCTCGTCCTGGACGCCGACAGCGGCGACCGGACGCGCCCGTCCGCCACGGACACCGCTCCCGACCCGCGCAACCCCGCCTACGTCATCCACACCTCCGGCTCCACCGGCCGGCCCAAGGGCGTCGCCGTCTCGCACGAGGCCGTCGTCAACCGCCTGCTGTGGATGCAGGACGCGTACGGGCTCACCGCCGGGGACCGGGTGCTGCACAAGACCCCGACCGGCTTCGACGTCTCCGTGTGGGAGCTGTTCTGGCCGCTCGTCACCGGCGCCGCCCTGGTCGTCGCCCGTCCCGACGGGCACCGGGACCCGGCCTACCTCGCCGAGCTGATACGCGCCGAACACGTGACGACGGCGCACTTCGTTCCGTCGATGCTCGACGCGTTCCTCGACGAGCCCGCCGCGGCCGGGTGCACCGGCCTGCGCCGGGTGGTGTGCAGCGGTGAGGAACTCCCCGCCGACCTGGCGGCCCGCTTCCACGCGGTGCTGCCCGAGGTGTCGCTGCACAACCTGTACGGCCCCACGGAGGCGGCCGTCGACGTCACCCACTGGGACTGCGAGCCGGACGCCCCGGGCCCCGTGCCGATCGGACGGCCGGTGTGGAACACCCGGGTGTACGTCCTGGACGCGGCGCTGCGTCCGGTGCCGCCCGGGGCCACCGGCGAGCTGTACCTCGCCGGGGTACAACTGGCGCGCGGCTACCACGGCAGGCCCGCGCTCACCGCCGAACGCTTCGTCGCCGACCCGTTCGACCCGAGCGGCGCGGACGGTACGGGCGGGCGCATGTACCGCACCGGCGACCTGGCCCGACGACGCGCCGACGGTGCACTGGAGTACCTGGGCCGCGCCGACCACCAGGTCAAGGTGCGCGGGGTACGGATCGAGCCGGGCGAGGTCGAGGCGGTCCTGCGCGCTCATCCCGGCGTCGCCCGCGCCGCCGTCGTCGTACGGGCCGCCGGGCGGGACGGGACACGGCTGGTCGCCTACGCCGTGCCCGCCGTCGCCGGCCCGGCCCCCGCGTCCGTCGACCCGGCCCTGCTGCGGCAGTACGTCGCGGAACGCCTCCCGGAGTACATGGTGCCCGCGGCCGTCGGCACCCTGCCGGACCTGCCCCTCACCGTGAACGGCAAGCTGGATCGCAAGGCGCTGCCCGAACCCCCGTTCACCGCGTCCGGAGGCGGACGCCCCCCGCGCGACGCCGAGGAGCGGCTGCTGTGCGCACTGTTCGCCGAGGTGCTCGGCGTGGACCGGGTCGGCCCCGAGGACAGCTTCTTCGAGCTGGGCGGACACTCGCTGCTCGCGGTCCGGCTGCTGGGCCGTATCCGCTCCGCCACCGGCGCCGGTGCCGCCCTGGGCGTCCGTTCGCTGCTCGACGCGCCCACCCCCGAGGCCCTGGCCCGTCTGCTGCGTTCCGGTGGCGGGCGTGGGGCCCGGGCCGAGGAGGCCACGCGGGCCCTGGAGGTCCTGCTGCCGTTGCGCGCCACGGGCACCCGGCCGCCCTTGTTCTGCGTCCACCCGTGGGCCGGGCTGAGCTGGCCGTACGCCGGCCTGCTCCACTCCCTCGGTGAGGACCGGCCGCTGTACGGGCTCCAGGCCAGGGGGCTGGCCCGGGCCGAGGAACCGCCCACGTCCGTGGGCGAGATGGCCGAGGACTACCTGGCCCGGGTCCGCGAGGTCCAGCCCGAGGGCCCCTACCACCTGCTGGGCTGGTCCTTCGGCGGCCTGGTGGCCCACGAGATGGCGGTGCGGCTGCGCGAGGCGGGGGAGGAGGTCGCGCTGCTGGCCCTGCTCGACGCCTACCCGCCCGACGCGACCGCCGCCGCCGAGCCCGCCGGGACCGACGCACCGCCCTCGCAGGACCGGACGGACGGCGACGTCCTCGCCCGGCTGCTGCGGTTCCTCGGCCACGAGGCGCCCGGCTCCCCGGACGGCGGCCCGGTGGACGCGGAGGCGGCCCGCGAGGTCCTGCGGCGCGAGGGAGCGCCCCTCACCGACATCCCGCCGCGGACGCTGCGGGCGTGGCCCGGCATCGCCGCCCGCCACGCCCGGCTGCAACGGGAGTTCGCCCCCCGGCACTTCGACGGCGACATCCTGCTGTTCACCGCCGAACCGGCAGCGGGGACGGACGCGCCGTCCCCCGCGTCCTGGACGCCGTACGTCGGCGGACGCCTCGACCCGCACCCCGTCGCCTGCGGCCACCACGACATGACGCTGCCCGGCCCCCTCACCGAGATCGGCCGTGCCGTCGCGGAACGACTGGCGGGCACCGACCGCCCCCACACCCCCTGAACCCCTGTCCGGCCGACCCCACCCACCCCAGTACGGAGCACCCCCATGACCAACCCCTTCGAGAACGACGACGCCCAGTAC
>NZ_JAGMUE010000718.1:0-739 GCF_019049165.1 Streptomyces sp. AC627_RSS907 | reverse complement strand
CCATAGAACTGGTTCAACCCCGCAATCACCTTAGACTCGTTTGCCTTATCGGATTTCCTGACGACCTGCCCCCCGTCAACATTCCGGAAGAATAGGCGACCGCCTTTCCGCCCTCGCACACAGGTGACATCTGTTCCAGACAGGGCCTAACTTCCGAGCCTCCAGTTAATGTTTCCAAGCCATGACAACTGGACCGGACAACCCAGATGTAGCCTGATCCTTCTGACTTTTCCCTGCCTGTTGCGCGGCGTTCACCAAGGTCGAATCCTCGCTGCTTCCGAGAAAATCGTGGAGCACCCATTGGAATCGCGACCCGAGCATGCGCCACCTCCGACGTCACGTGGAACTTGGAGGCTTTCTCGCATGCGAAGTAACATGAATTACAAAGCTCGCATAAAGGCCACCCGCGCCGCCACGCCCCCGAGGGAGGATGCATCGAAGTCAGCCCTCCCCGACCTGGGCGGAAAGGTTGAGAAGGTAGTTATTGAACTTCAGGTCTTCATGTGCCGAATACAAGCATTGCAAACCCACCCGCAAGGCACTCCTCGGGATCTCTTCAAAGTCACAGAGGGAGACCTCGGACACCGCATCAGAGAAACTGTAGGAGACTTCTACCTTGTCACGTCGCCTCACCGCACGAATGGAATCCCGGCTCTTCGAGGTCTCTACCCGCGTTTCGCCAACCGATGCGACTTCGCAATGGATCTGGACGAGCATGAGAACGAAGTCTATTACCGGC
>NZ_JAGMUE010000717.1:0-877 GCF_019049165.1 Streptomyces sp. AC627_RSS907 | reverse complement strand
GTCAGGGAGCGTTGGACGACCAGGCCCCGGCTGCGGGCGGGCCTGGTGATCGCCTCCCGCAGCTCCGCGTCGCTCATCGGCCCCACCAGTACGGTGGCGTCCTGCATGGCGGCGGTCAGCCCTGGGTGCTCGGTGCACGGGTCGAGGAAGTCGGCCCGCACGGTGATCACCACGCCCAGCCGGTGTCGCGGCTCGCGCGCTGCCAGCAGGCGGTCCAGGAACGCGGAGCGCTCGGCCGGGTCCTCGCACAGCGTGAACAGTTCCTCGAACTGGTCGACCAGCAACCAGGTGTCGCCCGTGCCCTCGGCGGCCTCCAGGCGCGCGGCGTGCGTACGCAGCGGGTGGGCGCCGGGGGTGAGGATACGGATCGCGGCCACCGGGCGCTGTGCGTCGTCGCCCGCGCGCAGCCGGGGTACGAGGCCGGCCCGCAGCAGCGACGACTTGCCACTGCCGGACGGCCCGAAGACGGCGATGAAGCGGTGCTCGCGCGCGAGGTTCGCCAGGCGTTCGGTGAGCGCCTCGCGGCCGAAGAACACGTCGGCGTCGGCCACGTCGAAGCGGGCGAGCCCCCGGTACGGCGCGACGCTCTCGCCCTGCTCCGCCGGGCGCGGCACGGCCTGGTCGACCCGGCGCCAGCGCTCCTCCCACTCGGCGGGGTCCGCCGCGCAGGCCCGTACGTACGCGAGCGTGACCGCCAGCGACGGCAGCTTCTCCCCCGCGGCGGCCTGCGACAGGGCGGTGACCGAGTAGCCGGCGCGCTGCGCCATGGTCCGGTAGGTGGGGTTCCCCGCCCCGCGCCGCAGCTCGCGCAGCGCGTGCGCGAACCCCTGCACCGGGCCGGCACCGGGGTCCAACGGAATTTCACGACGTCCCACGC
>NZ_JAGMUE010000716.1:0-631 GCF_019049165.1 Streptomyces sp. AC627_RSS907 | reverse complement strand
CCGCGGCCCTCTGCTTCGCCGTCGGCACCTGGGCGCTGCTGGCCAGCTAACCCGGCCCGGACCGCGACAGCCGGCCACGCGCGCCCGCGCCGCCGGCCACAACCCCCGGGCTACCGAGCGGAGTTGTCGACCCCGCCGTGCGGCCCCGCGCCCGTCACCGGGACGCCGGCGCGCCGGCGCGCGGTCAGCTTCCACGCGCCGAGGCCGGCCAACAGCGCCGTACCGAGCCCGAACCCGCCGTAAGCGACGGCCCGCAGCCGGTCGTCGTCGGTCTCCTCGGCGGCCCCCGGCCCCGGTTGGCCGATCCGCCCCTGATCAGCGCCGACACCGAAGCCGCCCGCCGTGGCGCTGCCGTCGTAGCGGGGGCCCGGCTCGGCGTCGCCCTTCACGTGGACGCGCACGGTCACCGGTACGCCGTCCTCGAAGTAGCGCTTCATCTGCGGGCTCACGGTGACGGCGACGTAGTACCAGCCGGCGACGCTCGCGGCCCGCACGGCCGCCCGGGAGCGCTCCGTGCGGTTGACGTAGGCCAGCGGCGCGGTGCCGATCCGGGAGGTGCTCGGGTTGCCCTTGTACGGCACGAAGTGGTTGGTCGCGAGCAGGGCGCGCGCCGGGTTGTGGACGGCCGCGC
>NZ_JAGMUE010000715.1:20459-57826 GCF_019049165.1 Streptomyces sp. AC627_RSS907 | reverse complement strand
CCGCCCCTCAAGCGCCCGGCCGCCCGGCCGCCAACTCCACGTTCCCCTGCCCCGCCTCCACCCAGCCCCTCAGCCCTTCCGCCCGGCCCCACGGCCACCCAGGCCCCACGGCCGCCCGGCCCACAGCCCCTCAGCCCTTCGGCCCGGCCCCACGGCCGTCCGGCCACTCAACCCGACGGCCACCGGCCCTCAACCCCACGGCCGCCCGGCGCACTCGCCGCCCGGTCAGCGCCCCGGCGGGACGTCCAGCCCGGCGGGGCGCGGCGAGGTGTCGGCCCGGCGGGGCGTCCGGCCCGGCGGGGCGTCCGGCCCGGCGAGGTGTCGGCCCGGCGAGGTGTCGGCCCGGCGGGGCGTCCGGCCCGGCGGCGCAGAGGGCGGCGGGCCCGGCACCGTGTCTCCCCGCACCGGCCCGTCCCCGGCGCCCGTACCCCGCCCGCTGGAAGAATGCGCGCATGGCCGACCTCGACGCCCTGCGCTCCCGCTTCGCCCGTGCCCTCCACGGAGCCAGGAGCCCCGCACCCGGGCCGGACCCGGCGCCGTACGCCGACAACCTGCTCGCCCGCTGGCAGGAGCCCCAGCGCCACTACCACACGCTCGCCCACCTGACCGCGGTCCTGGACCACGTCGACGTCCTGGAGGAGCACGCCGGCCACCCGGACGTCGTACGCCTCGCCGCCTGGTTCCACGACGCGGTCTACCTGCCCGACCGGTCCGAGAACGAGGAGCGCTCGGCCCGTCTCGCCGAGCGCGCGCTGACCGAGGCCGGGGTCCCGGCGGAGCGCACCGCCGAGGTGGCACGGCTCGTCCGCCTCACCGTGACCCACGCCCCGGCCGCCGACGACCGCGACGGCCAGGTGCTGTGCGACGCGGACCTGGCCGTCCTCGCCTCGCCCCCGTCGGCGTACGCGGCGTACACGGCGGCCGTCCGCGAGGAGTACCACTTCGTGCCGAACGACGCCTTCCGCGAGGGCCGGGCCGCGGTCCTGCGCCAACTCCTCGGCCTGCCCCGGCTGTTCCACACCCCGCACGGACGGCGGGAGTGGGAGGCGACCGCCCGCTACAACATCCGGGGCGAGCTGGAAATGCTGTCGCTCCCGGACACCCCGGCCCCGTAGCCTGCCCGGCATGCGGACCATGGGTGGGGACCAGGTGGAAGAGGCCGTCGCGAGCGCCGTCGCACTGTTGCGGACGGCGACGGACCGGGACTGGAAGGCGGCACGGGCCGGCGGCCTGGAGTGGAGCTGCCGGTACACGGCGGAGCACATCGCGGGCGACCTCATCGCCTACGCGGGGCAGCTGGCCGGACGCGCCACCGAGGCGTACGTCCCCTTCGAGATCACCCTGGACGGCACCGACGACGGCCTGGACCCCGCCGACAACGAGGGCGTCCTCCAGGTGATCGAGACGACCGGCGCCCTGCTCGCCGCCACCCTCCGCACCACCCCGCCCGAGGTCCGCGCCTTCCACCCGTACCCCTTCCGCAGCGCCGGCCGCGAGGGCTTCGCCGCCATGGGGGTCACCGAGGTGCTGGCGCACACGCACGACATCGCCGAAGGACTCGGGCTGGCCTACGAGCCGCCCGCCGGGCTGTGCGAGGACGTCCTCACCCGGATCTTCCCGCACGTCCGGCCCGGCACCGACCCCTGGCGCACCCTGCTGTGGGCCACCGGCCGCGGCGAACTGCCCGGACGCGCCCCGGTCACCGAGTGGCGCTGGTGCAACAACCTCGTGATCCCGGCCGAGCGCCTCACCCTCCAGGGCGTCACGCCCGCCGCCGCCACCGACCTGGCCGCGGGCGGCGACGGCGGCTTCACGTGGGTCGACGGCGGGCCGTTCCAGGGCACGCGGGACGCCGCCGGGATGCTGCTGAAGGCGTACGAGGAGGGCGTGCACCGCCCGGAGTGGGGCGTGTTCGCGCTCGTCCGCCGGGAGGACGGCCGCGCGGTCGGCGGCATGGGCTTCCACGGGGCGCCGGACGAGGACGGCCGGGTGGAGATCGGCTACGACCTCGCCGAGGCCGCCCGCGGCCAGGGCTACGCCACCGAGGGCCTGCGCACGCTGTCCGCGTGGGCGCTCGCCCGCGAGGAGGTGACGTCCGTGTGCGCCACCACGGAGCCGGACAACACCGCGTCGCAGGCCGTCATCGCCCGCGCCGGTTTCACCCGGGTAGCCGCGGAGGACACCGAGGACACCGCGCAGTTCGCCTACGAGCTGCGCGGCTGAGCGGAGCCCTTGCGCCGGCGCAGCCCCGCCCCGTGCAGCAGCCGCACCACCTCGCGGCTGCTGACCTGCCGGGCACCGGCGCGGACGGCGTCGGCGTACCGGTGGGCGGGGACGTCGTAGTGGTCGCGTTCGAAGGCGCGGCGCGGCACGCCCAGCCGCTCGGCGAACGCGTGCAGTTCGGCGTAGGAGACGTCGCTGACGAGGTGGGACCACATGCGGCCGTGGCCCGGCCAGGTCGGCGGATCGATGTAGACGGTCACCGGGCGGGCCCCGTCACGAGGGCCGCACGTCACCGGTGGCCGTGCCCAGCGAGCCGACCGCCGCGACCTTCACGCCCGCCTTGCCGCACACCCAGTGCGGGTCGGGGCCCAGTTCCGGCTCGACGTCCAGCGCGTGCGGGTCGCCGGAGCCGCACACCGGGCACAGCGGCCAGCGGCCGTACCGCTCCAGGAGAGCGTCCTGCACGTCCTGCGCGACCAGACCGGCCACGAACTCCGCGCCCTCGGGCCACTGCTCGACCCACCAGCGCCGCCGCACGACGGACTCCTCGACCAGCGACACGACGTCCGGCTCGGCGACCTCGCCCGCCACCAGGTCGGCCAGCACGAGGGCACGCGCGGCGTGCAGCGCCTGCTCCAGGGGGCTGATGGGGTCCATGCACCCATTGTGCGCACTCTTGACCCACGAACCGAAACGAAAATATCTTTCATGAGTGACCGATGAAGTGAAGGAAACTTTCGCAGGCGCGGGCGGCCCCCGGACCTCACTTCCCGTGCCCGCCGCCCTCGCCGCCAAGGTGCGGACCCTGGCGCCGTCGATGACCCGTTCCATGCAGCGGGTCGCCGAGGCCGTCGCGGGCGACCCGGCCGGCTGCTCGGCGCTCACGGTCACCGGCCTCGCCGAGCTCACCGGCACCAGCGAGGCGACCGTCGTGCGCACCGCCCGGCTGCTCGGCTACCCCGGCTACCGCGACCTGCGCCTCGCGCTCGCCGGACTCGCCGCGCAGCAGCAGTCCGGCCGCGCGCCCGCCATCACGACCGACATCGCGGTCGACGACCCGATCGCCGACGTCGTCGCCAAGCTGGCCTACGACGAGCAGCAGACCCTCGCCGACACCGCCGCCGGCCTGGACACCGTCCAGCTCGGCGCGGCCGCCGCCGCACTCGCCGCCGCCCGCCGCACCGACGTGTACGGCATCGGCGCCTCCGGGCTGGTCGCCCAGGACCTCACCCAGAAGCTCCTGCGCATAGGGCTCATAGCCCACGCCCCCAGCGACCCGCACCTCGCCGTCACCAACGCCGTGCAACTGCGCGCCGGGGACGTCGCCCTCGCGATCACGCACTCCGGGTCGACGGGGGACGTCATCGAACCGCTGCGGGTCGCCTTCGAACACGGCGCGACGACCGTCGCCATCACCGGCCGCCCCGACAGCCCCGTCACGCAGTACGCCGACCACGTGCTGACCACGTCCACGTCCCGGGAGAGCGAGCTGCGGCCGGCGGCGATGTCGTCGCGGACGAGTCAGCTGCTGGTCGTGGACTGCCTGTTCGTGGGGGTGGCGCAGCGGACCTACGAGTCGGCGGCGCCGGCGCTGGCGGCCTCCTACGAGGCGTTGGCTCACCGGCACGGGTCGCGCGGTAGACCGTAGGCCTGACCACCCCGGGCGCAGCGGGCCGGGGCCGGCCGGCCGCGCCCACGCGGCGAGCCGCACACCGACACGGCCCGCCCCCGGGCACGTACCGACACCGAAGTGGAAAAGAGCCGCTCCCTCATGACCTCCACCCCCCAGCACCCCGACCTGCGTTCCCAGTTGGAGACCCTGACCACCGAGGCGTTCCGGCCCGAGCTGGCCGAGATCGACCGGATGCCCACGGTGGAGATCGCCCGGCTGATGAACGGCGAGGACACCGCCGTGCCCGCCGCCGTCGCCGAGCGGCTGCCGGAGATCGCCGCCGCCATCGACGCCGTGGCCGCCCGCATGAGGCGCGGCGGCCGGCTGGTCTACGCGGGCGCCGGCACGGCGGGCCGGCTCGGCGTGCTGGACGCCTCGGAGTGCCCGCCCACCTTCAACACCGCCCCCGGGCAGGTCGTCGGCCTGATCGCGGGCGGCCCGGACGCCATGGTCACCTCCGTCGAGGGCGCCGAGGACTCGGCCGGCCTGGCCCGCACCGACCTGGACGCCCTCGCCCTCACCCCCGACGACACGGTGGTCGGGGTCTCCGCCTCCGGCCGCACGCCCTACGCCGTCGGCGCCGTCGAGCACGCCCGCGCGCTCGGCGCCCTGACCATCGGCCTGGCCTGCAACCGGGGCAGCGCCCTGGCCGCCGCCGCCGAGCACGGCATCGAGGTCGTCACCGGCCCCGAGCTGATCACCGGCTCCACCCGCCTGAAGGCCGGTACGGCGCAGAAGCTGGTCCTGAACATGCTGTCGACGATCACGATGATCCGGCTCGGCAAGACCTACGGGAACCTGATGGTGGACGTCCGCGCCTCCAACGAGAAGCTGCGCGCCCGCTCCCGCCGGATCGTCGCGCTCGCCACCGGGGCCCCCGACGACGAGATCGAGAGGGCCCTGACCGCCACCGACGGCGAGGTCAAGAACGCCATCCTGGCCCTGCTGGCCGACGTGGACGGTCCGACGGCCGCCCGCCTCCTGGAGGACTCCGGCGGCCACCTGCGCGCCGCACTGGCCGCGGCAGGCGACTGACGCGCGCTCGGGGCCGCCGGCGCGGTGTGCGACGCTGGGGGACATGAACCACGCCCAGCTGACCGCCCTGGGCCGCGCCCTGCGTCTCCTCGGTGAGCACGGCGAGGCCCTGACCGCCGACACGCCGGAGGCCAAGCTGCACGAGGTCCGCGCGGACCTGAAGCGTGCGCTGGACCAGCTGGAGGAGAGCGTCACGACGGCGGCCCCCAGCACCCGCTGCCCCGAGCACCCGAACGGCCCGGTCGACAAGGCCGCCCCCGACCTGTGCCTGCTGTGCGAGACCCGGCGCCGCACCGCCCGCCGCGCCGAGTACGACGGCGGGCCGCTCCCGGCCCGGCCCACCGAGCCGGTCCCGTCCCGGTACGGGGTGCGCGGCGACCGGCCGCAGCCCCAGCAGCGCTGGCTGCCCGAGCTGTGGAACGGGCAGACCTGGCAGCTGTGCGGCACCCCGCGCCGCGACCGGCGCGAGGCCGAGCTGTACATCGCGGCCCAGCTGCGCGGGCCCCGCGCGGCCATGGCGTACCGGCTCGTCCACGAGTTCACGGACTACGAGGTCCTGCGGGTGTGGGGGACGCCGGTACGGATGGACGTCGAACCGATGGGCGGCGTCTGAGCCACCGCAGCGGTGGGGCTTCGCGGGACGGGTCACTTGGTGACGCTCTCCTGGTTGGCTCTGCGCAGCCGGGCCCGCATCACCTCCTCCGGCGACGCGTCCACCACCGACGCCTTCGGGCAGTCCCACTCCCGGCCCCCGCCGACCGGCCGCAACCGCACGCTGCCGCCGGCGTGCTCCATGACCTCCCCCACTCGCCCGTCCCGCACGTCCACGGCGTGCGTCCCGATCGCCGGCCGCTCACCCCGCACCACCGACGCCAGCCGCTCGGCGACACGGACGTTGCAGCGCCCCAGCTCGACCAGGGCGAACGGCTCCTCGCTCGCGCCGGTCACGGGATCGACGCACAGGGACGGCAGCACGACACCGACGCCCACGAGGGCCTGCCGCAGGGACTCGACGACTTCTTCGGTCGACCGCACCCTTCCTCACCTCCACGCTGAGTTTTCCATTCGCTACACAGCGTGTCTGCCCCGCCTCTAACCTGGCCATACAGGGCGCCCCAACAACCGTTGCTGTACGACCGGGAGTTCCGTTGCCATGCCTGGACCGAAAGACCTCGACCCGTCGTCGTCCCCCCGCGCCCTGCTGGGCGCCGAACTGCGCCACGCCCGCGAGAAGGCCGGGCTGAGCCAGGAGGACCTGGGCGGCCGGCTGTTCGTCAGCGGCTCGTTCATCGGACAACTGGAGTCCGGCACGCGCAGGATGCAGCCGGAGTACGCACGACTGCTGGACGAGGCGCTGGGGACGGAGGACTTCTTCCAACGGAACTGCGCGGCGTCGGCGAAGTCGAAGTATCCCGAGCATTTCGCCGAGGCGGCGGAGGCGGAGGCGACCGCCAAGGAGATCAGGGAGTACGCGCCGCTGCTGATCCCTGGCCTGCTGCAAACGCCCGCGTACACGCGCGCGGTGTGTCGGGCCTACCAGCCAACGGCACCGGACGCGGTGATCGAGGCACTGGTGGCGGCCCGGATGGACCGCACACGTCTCCTCGACGATCCAACAGGGCCCCTGTTGTGGGTGGTGCTGGACGAAGCCGCGTTGCGGCGGGTGACAGGGGGGCGTGAGGTGATGGCCGAGGCACTCGGCCACATCGTGGGCCTGGTCCGTCAGAGTCGGATCATCGTGCAGGTGCTGCCGTTCGATGCGGGAGCGCATGCTGCGATGGAGGGTGCCATCAAGCTGATGGACTTCGAGGGCGCGCCGTCGTTGGCCTACTTCGAAGGTGTCGGCACCGGGCGGCTCGAAGACGACCCCGCCACCGTGCGCTACCAGCGGCAGACCTTCGACCTCCTCTCGGCCTGCGCGCTGTCCCCTCAGAACTCCCTGGCTCTTGTCGAAACGATGGCGCACGATTACTCGCATGAGGAGAACCCCTGAGTACCATCTGGACGGAGCCGACTGGCACAGGTCCAGCTACAGCGGCGGCAGCGGTGGCAACTGCCTGGAGATCGCCCGCTGGCGCAAGTCCAGCTACAGCGCAGGCGACGGCGGCGACTGCCTGGAAGTCGCCGCCGGAGACCCCGCCACCGTCCCCGTCCGCGACTCCAAGAACCCGCACGGACCGAGGCTCCTCTTCCGGGCCGAGGCGTGGTCGGCCTTCGTCAGCGATCTCAAGGCGCCCCCGGCTTCCCGGTGACCGTCGGGGGTGCCCTGAGGACGGCGACGGACAGGCCCGCCAGGCCGTAGGCCAGGAGGAGGCCGCCGGCCAGCCAGTCGTCCGACGCCTCTTCCTCCTGGGCCTTCTTCTGCTGGTCGTACGTCCGGGTGCCCGCCGACCGGCCGTCGGCGAAGTCGTACAGGTCGCACGTCTCGCCCGGCTTCATCGCGCCGGACCTCTCGGCGTCGCCGTACTCCTTGATGACGCCGTCGCAGTGCGGGGTGCCGCCCGCGGTCGCCGCCCCGCCCAGGAAGAACGCGCCGGCGACCGCGGGCAGGAGGAAGAGGCCCGGCACGAGACCCCGCCGCGTCACACCCCCGGCCCCACCAGAGGCAGCGCAGCGAACTCGTGGCCCTCCCACATCCGCCGCACCGCCTCCTCGGGGTACGGCGCGACGACGGGCTCGGCGTCCAGGACCTGCACCAGGCGGCGTTCCGTGTCGTAGGCGGGCCAGCCGGGGTCGCCCGTGCGCGCGAAGGACGTCCACGAGGTCCGGAAGCGCGAGGACAGGGCCAGCGCCTGCGGGGACGGCTCCGCACCGGCGAAGAGGAGGGCGCCGAGGTCGGCGTGGTAGGTGCCGAAGAGGAGGGGGATGTCCAGGCCGTGGCAGGCACCGAGGGCGCCGCCGTTGCCCGGGGCCGGCCAGGTCAGCTCGTAGGCGTGGGCCCGGCCGCCGCCCGCGAGGTGGGCCTCGGCCAGGTGCAGCGACGGCATGGCGAACAGCCAGTCCGTCTGGACGCGTTCGTACAGCTCACCGGGGGACGCCTCGGGGAAGGCGGCGCGGTAGGACCGCTCGCCGTCCGGGCCGGGCCCGAAGAGGCGCAGGGCCGACACGGCACGCTCGTCCGTGATCTGGCCCAGCTGTCCGGCCATGGCGATGAAGAGGCGGAACTCGTCGCGGTTGTGGCCGACGAGCAGCTCCACGTCGCGGGACGCGCCGGACGCGAGCGCCTGCCAGGGCGCGGCCGGCAGCACCTCGCCGTCCACGACCGGCGCGTACGGGGTGGCCGTGGGCGCGGCCTGGCCCCAGCGGTCGACGTACTGGAGCATCTTCGCGGACAGGGACTGGCCCACCTTGACCAGCTCGCCGGGGGCCACGGCCGACAGGTCGGCGACGGTCGGGCGCAGGCCGGCCTCGGCGGCGAGGGCGGTGCCGACGTCCCGGGCGAGCTCGTCGGAGAAGAACGTGCCCGGCACGCTCTGGGCGACGGCCCGCCGGAACAGCCCGGCCGCGCGGTCCATGGCCAGCAGCGAGGCGACCGAACCGGCGCCCGCCGACTCGCCGAAGACGGTGACCTGGTCCGGGTCGCCGCCGAACGCCGCGATGTTGTCCCGTACCCACTCCAGCGCGGCCACCTGGTCGAGCAGGCCCCGGTTGGCGGGGGCGCCCTCGATGTGGGCGAAACCCTCCATGCCGACGCGGTAGTTGAAGCTGACGACGACGAGGTCGCCGTCCTCGGCGATGCGGCGGGCGTCGTAGCCGGGGCTGCCGGCGTACCCGAGCTTGTAGGCGCCGCCGTAGATCCACACCATCACCGGGCGGCGCGCGGCCGGGTCGGGAGCGGGGGTCCAGACGTTGACCGTCAGCCAGTCGTCGCCCTCGGGGGCGTCGAGTACGCCGGTGGTGCCCGCGATGCCCAGGTCCTGCGGGGGCGGCGGACCGAAGGCGCAGGCCTCGCGTATGCCGTCCCAGGCGCGGGCGGGACGCGGGGCGGCGAACCGGTCCGGGCCCACCGGCGGTGCGGCGAACGGGATGCCGCGGAAGACGGTCAGGGCGCCCTCGGTCCGGCCGCGCACCGCACCGGCGACGGTGCGCACCACGGGTTCGTTCGTACTCATCGATCACTCCTCTGGTTGCCGCTGGACGTACGCCAGTTGGTGACCTGTGGACCCTACGCCGTGGTGCGCACGGCGTTCGGCCGAGGGTCTTCAGCGACGCCGCGACGCCCCGAGGGCGGCACCCCCTGCCGGAACAGGGAGTACCGCCCTCGGAACGTAGGACAGTGATCGACCAGGGGCCGGTCAGAAGTCCATGTCACCGCCCGGCATGCCGCCCGGAGCACCGGCCGCGGCGGCCTTCTCCGGCTTGTCGGCGATGACGGCCTCGGTGGTGAGGAACAGCGCGGCGATGGAGGCGGCGTTCTGCAGCGCGGAACGGGTCACCTTCGCCGGGTCGATGATGCCCTCGGCGATCATGTCGACGTACTCGCCGGTCGCGGCGTTCAGGCCGTGGCCGACCTGGAGGTTGCGGACCTTCTCCACGACGACGCCGCCCTCGAGACCACCGTTGACGGCGATCTGCTTCAGCGGGGCCTCCAGGGCGAGCTTCACGGCGTTGGCGCCGGTCGCCTCGTCACCCGTGAGCTCCAGCTTCTCGAAGACCTGGGAGGCCTGGAGCAGGGCCACGCCACCACCGGCGACGATGCCCTCCTCGACGGCCGCCTTCGCGTTGCGAACGGCGTCCTCGATGCGGTGCTTGCGCTCCTTGAGCTCGACCTCGGTGGCGGCACCGGCCTTGATGACGGCCACGCCGCCGGCCAGCTTCGCCAGACGCTCCTGGAGCTTCTCGCGGTCGTAGTCCGAGTCGCTGTTGTCGATCTCGGCGCGGATCTGGTTGACGCGGCCCTGGACCTGGTCGGCCGAGCCGGCGCCGTCCACGATCGTGGTCTCGTCCTTGGTGATGACGACCTTGCGCGCCTTGCCCAGCAGGTCGAGCGTGGCGTTCTCCAGCTTGAGGCCGACCTCCTCGGAGATGACCTCGCCGCCCGTGAGGATGGCGATGTCGCCGAGCATGGCCTTGCGGCGGTCGCCGAAGCCCGGGGCCTTGACGGCGACGGACTTGAAGGTGCCGCGGATCTTGTTGACGACCAGGGTCGACAGGGCCTCGCCCTCGACGTCCTCGGCGATGATCAGCAGCGGCTTGCCCGACTGCATGACCTTCTCCAGGAGCGGGAGCAGGTCCTTGACGTTGGAGATCTTGGAGTTCGCGATCAGGATGTACGGGTCGTCGAGGACGGCCTCCATACGCTCCATGTCGGTGGCGAAGTACGCCGAGATGTAGCCCTTGTCGAAGCGCATACCCTCGGTGAGCTCCAGCTCCAGACCGAAGGTCTGGGACTCCTCGACGGTGATGACGCCTTCCTTGCCGACCTTGTCCATGGCCTCGGCGATGAGCTCGCCGATCTGGGTGTCGGCGGCGGAGATGGAGGCCGTGGAGGCGATCTGCTCCTTGGTCTCGACATCCTTGGCCTGCTCGAGCAGGGCGGCGGAGACGGCCTCGACGGCCTTCTCGATGCCGCGCTTGAGGGCCATCGGGTTGGCGCCGGCCGCGACGTTGCGCAGGCCTTCCTTGACCAGGGCCTGGGCGAGGACGGTCGCGGTGGTCGTACCGTCACCGGCGACGTCGTCCGTCTTCTTGGCGACTTCCTTGACCAGCTCGGCGCCGATCTTCTCGTACGGGTCCTCGAGCTCGATCTCCTTGGCGATGGAGACACCATCGTTGGTGATCGTGGGGGCGCCCCACTTCTTCTCGAGGACGACGTTGCGGCCCTTGGGGCCGAGCGTCACCTTGACGGCGTCCGCGAGCTGGTTCATGCCGCGCTCGAGGCCGCGCCGCGCCTCCTCGTCGAACGCGATGATCTTGGCCATGTGAAGTGGTCCCTCCAGGACTGGGGGTGATTCCTTCGGACCGCGCCCGCGCCCGCGACGGACGGCTCGCCTGCCTCGTGGTTCCTTCCCCACCCGGCCTGCGGGCCTCACCGACCCGGTCCTTCGTTGTCACTCTCACCTTCAGAGTGCTAACGCCAATGATTAGCACTCGCCCCTGTCGAGTGCAAGCGCCTGTCGGGATCGGGCGGGGCGCTCAGCCACTCGCGAACAAGGCTCCGGGCGGGCCCCGGGGCCGCTGTCCGGGCAGGCCGAAGGGCCCGCACCCCGGGAGAGGTGCGGGCCCTTCGGAGAAGAACCGTTTACTTGCGGTGGCCGAACGTCTCAGGCGCTGAGGCGAACCATGTCGGCCTGCGGGCCCTTCTGACCCTGCGAGATCTCGAACTCGACCCGCTGGCCTTCTTCGAGGGTGCGGTAGCCGTCCATCTGAATCGCGCTGTAGTGGACGAAAACATCCGCACCACCGTCGACCGCGATGAAGCCGTACCCCTTCTCCGCGTTGAACCACTTGACGGTGCCCTGAGCCATGCCTAACTCCCCTATTACTGGCCCTTGCACAGATCCGCACTTCGCGAACCCGGGTCAGACCTCACCCCCCACGACTGGGGGCGTGCGCCGGAACGCGTCGACCGCGGCTGAATGTATCTGTCCAACTGCCGTCTGCAACAGGGCAATCGGACGAGAAATCTGGACGCGCCCGGCCAGAAATATGGCGAGAATTCGCCTGAATTCGGGGCAAGTCGGGGTACGCAAAGGGAACAAAAGCCGCGAAACACGTCCACACTTTGGCTACATCTGGTCGGACGGGCGGCAGGAATTCAAGGCGCCCGATCAAGCGATCAGGGGCGCGTTCCCCAACTCTACCGCGCTCAACCTCATGGAATTGCCCTCTCCGTTTGTCTTACGGAGAGGGCAACGCGCGCTACGAGGCGTATCAGCCGCCGGCGACCGCCGGGATGATGGAGACGCCCGCGCCGTCCGGGGTCGCGGTCTGGAGGCCCTGCTCGAAGCGGACGTCGTCGTCGTTGACGTAGACGTTGACGAAACGGCGCAGCTTGCCCTGGTCGTCCAGGACGCGGGCGGCGATGCCGGTGTGGTTCTTCTCCAGGTCGGAGATGACCTCACCGAGCGTCGCGCCCTCGGCGGCGACCTCGGCCTTGCCGCCGGTGTAGGTGCGCAGGATGGTCGGGATACGGACGGTGACGCTCACTTTCGGACCTCCGGTCAGGGTTTCAGGGGCGGACGACGCACAGGGCTGTCCTACGCGAGACCAGCCTCGCGGAACGAGTCCAGGCTGGGGCGGATCGTCGCGGTCAGCCCCGTGCCGGCCACCGCGTCCAGCGTCTTCAGACCGTCCCCGGTGTTGAGGACGACCGTGGTGAGCGACGGGTCCAGCACGCCGTTCTCGATCAGCTTCTTGGTGACGCCGACCGTCACCCCGCCCGCCGTCTCCGCGAAGATGCCCTCCGTGCGGGCGAGCAGCCCGATCGCGTCCACGATCTGCTCGTCCGTCACGTCCTCCACGGCGCCGCCGGTGCGGCGGGCGATGTCGAGGACGTACGGGCCGTCGGCCGGGTTGCCGATCGCGAGGGACTTGGCGATGGTGTCGGGCTTCTGGGGGCGTACGACGTCGTGGCCCGCCTTGTAGGCGGTGGACACCGGCGAGCAGCCCTCGGCCTGGGCGCCGAAGATCTTGTACGGCCTGTCCTCGACCAGACCGAGCTTGACCAGCTCCTGGAGACCCTTGTCGATCTTCGTGAGCTGGGAGCCGGAGGCGATCGGGACGACGATCTGGTCGGGCAGCCGCCAGCCGAGCTGCTCGCACACCTCGTACGCGAGGGTCTTGGAACCCTCCGCGTAGTACGGCCGCAGGTTGACGTTGACGAAGCCCCAGCCCTCGCCGGCCGGGTCGCCGATCAGCTCGGAGCAGAAGCGGTTCACGTCGTCGTAGTTGCCCTCGATGCCGACGAGCTCTCCGCCGTAGACGGCGGCCATGACGACCTTGCCCTGCTCCAGGTCGTGCGGGATGAACACGCACGAGCGGAAGCCGGCCCGGGCGGCGGCGGCGCCGACGGCACCGGCGAGGTTGCCGGTGGAGGAGCAGGAGAGGGTGGTGAAGCCGAAGGCGCGGGCGGCCTCGATGGCCTGGGCGACGACGCGGTCCTTGAAGGAGTGCGTCGGGTTGCCGGAGTCGTCCTTGACGTACAGACCGCCGGTGACGCCGAGCTCGCGGGCCAGGTTGTCGGCCTTGACCAGCTTGGTCCAGCCGGGGTTGATGTTCGGCTTGCCGGCCACGTCCGCGGGGACGGGCAGCAGCGGCGCGTAGCGCCAGATGTTCGCGGGGCCCGCTTCGATGCGCTGCCGCAGCTCCTCGGTGTCGTAGCCCGAGAAGTCGTAGGCGATCTCCAGCGGGCCGAAACACTCCTCGCAGGCGAAGACGGGGCCGAGCGGTACGCGGTGACCGCACTCGCGGCAGGAGAGCGCCGCGGCGGGGCCCAGATCGACGGAGGCGGCGTTGGTGGTGGCGGCGTCGGTGGTGCTCTCGACAGTCTGCACAGCCATGTGAGGCGAGGCCCTTTCTCCTCATCTTCCTCACGACGCATCTCGCCGTGAGACGGATTTGGCACCTTCCCTAGCCGGGAGCCTCGCCACGTCCGTGTGACAGGAACCGACTGGAGGGTTGCCGGGGCTTCATCGGGCCGTATCCCTCTGCCCCTCTGGATGAGCGGTATGTGGTTGTTGTTCCGTTGTGCGCGCGGCGACCCCGGCATGCGGGGGTCCTCCGCGTTGTTCAAGACTGTAACCGAAGGCCAGGACACTTGAGATAGTCGTCCGTACCGCGAGATGGATCACAAAGGAGCCACCGACCGTGCTGGAAGAAGTCGAGCGCTGGCTGAGCGCACGCTCCTGGTCCGCCGCGGACCGGCCGATCCAGCAGATCCTGACCGCCAAGCGCGCCACCGGGCAGTCGGTCAGCGTGGTGCTCCCCGCCCTCAACGAGGAGGCGACGGTCGGCGACATCGTCGCGGTGATCCGCCGGGACCTGATGCGGCGGGCCCCGCTCGTGGACGAGGTCGTGGTCGTGGACTCCGGGTCGACCGACCGCACGTCGGCGGTGGCCGAGGCGGCGGGCGCGCGCGTCGTGCACCGCGACGCGATCCTCCCGCGCATCCCGGCCGTGCCCGGCAAGGGCGAGGTGCTGTGGCGTTCGCTCCTGGTCACCCGCGGCGACATCGTCTGCTTCGTCGACGCCGACCTGCGCGACTTCCGCGCCGACTTCGTCTCCGGGATCGTGGGCCCGCTGCTCACCGAGCCGGACGTGCACCTGGTGAAGGCCATGTACGACCGACCGCTCACCGTGTCCGACGGACCCGCCCCCGGCGCGACGGCGGCCGGGCAGGGCGGCCGGGTCACCGAGCTGATGGCCCGTCCGCTGCTCAACATGCACTGGCCCCGGCTGGCGGGCTTCGTCCAGCCGCTCGGCGGCGAGTACGCGGCCCGCCGCTCCCTGCTCGAACAGCTCCCCTTCCCCGTCGGCTACGGCGTCGAGCTCGGCATGCTGGTCGACGCCCTGCACCTGGTGGGCCTGGACGCCCTCGCGCAGGTCGACGTCGGCGTCCGCCGGCACCGGCACCAGGACGGCCAGGCCCTGGGCCGCATGTCCGCCGCGATCTACCGCACCGCACAGCTCCGGCTGGCCCGCGGTCATCTGGTCCGGCCCTCCCTCACCCAGTTCGAGCGGGGCGCCGACGGTTTCGAGCCGCGCACCTACTCCGTGGACACCGAGGAACGGCCGCCGATGGCGGAGATCGCGGAGTACGCGGCGCGCAAGGTGGCGTGACCGGATCACCGCCCGGGTGAGGCGTGGGAACGTTTGAGGTTTTCGGGGCCGGGCTAGGTTGAGGCGTATGGCTTCAACCTTCGGTACTGCTCAGGTGCTGGTCGCCTCCAATCGGGGGCCGGTCTCGTACGAGGTGCGCACGGACGGGTCGCTGCACGCCAGACGCGGCGGTGGCGGGCTGGTCTCCGGACTGTCGGCCATCGGTCCGGAGGCGGGGGCGCTGTGGGTGTGCTCCGCGCTGGGCGACGGCGACCGCGAGGCGGTGCGGCGCGGGGTCGGCGAGGACGGCGTACGGATGCTGGACGTGCCGGCCGACGTGCACGCGGACGCCTACAACGGGATCGCGAACTCGGTGCTGTGGTTCGTGCACCACATGCTGTACCAGACGCCCCTGGAGCCGGTCTTCGACGCGGAGTTCCGGATGCGGTGGGCCTCGTACGAGGCGTACAACCGGGCCTTCGCGGAGGCGCTGGCCGAGGAGGCCGCCGAGGGGGCGGTCGCGATCGTGCAGGACTACCACCTGACGCTGGTGCCGGGGATGCTGCGGGAGCTGCGGCCCGACCTGCGGATCGGGCACTTCTCGCACACGCCGTGGGCGCCGGCCGACTACTTCCGGCTGCTGCCGGACGACATCGCGGAGCAGGTGCTGCGCGGGATGCTCGGCGCCGACCGGCTCGGGTTCCTCACCCGGAGGTGGGCCGACGCGTTCACCGCCTGCTGCGAGGCGGTGCTGGGCGGGCTCGGCGGCACGGAGATCGGCGTGCACGGGCTCGGCGCGGACGCGGAGTTCCTGCGGAAGCGGTCGCACGAGGCCGACGTGGACGAGCGGATGGCGGCGCTGCGGGAGGAGATCGGCACGGCGCCGGACGGCGGTGCGCGCCGGACGATCGTGCGGGTGGACCGGACGGAGCTGTCCAAGAACATCGTGCGGGGGCTGCTGGCCTACCGGGAGCTGCTGGCCGGGCGGCCCGAGTGGCGCGAGCGGGTCGTGCACGTCGCGTTCGCCTACCCGTCGCGGCAGGACCTCGCCGTGTACCGGGACTACACCGCCGAGGTGCAGCGGGTCGCGCAGGAGATCAACGCGGAGTTCGGGACGGCGGGCTGGACGCCGGTCGTACTGCACGTGAAGGACGACTTCGCGCGGTCGCTGGCGGCGTACCGGCTGGCCGACGTGGCGCTCGTGAATCCCATCCGGGACGGGATGAACCTGGTCGCCAAGGAGGTGCCGGTCGTCTCCGACGAGGGGTGCGTGCTGGTGCTGTCGCGGGAGGCGGGGGCGTACGAGGAGCTCGGCGAGGACGCGGTGGTGGTGAATCCGTACGACGTGTCGGGGACCGCGGAGGCGCTGCACGAGGCGCTGTCGGTGGGGGCCGGGGAGCGGGCGGAGCGGTCCCGGCGGCTGGCCGCGGCGGGGACGGCGTTGCCTCCGGCGCGGTGGTTCGTGGAGCAGTTGGACGCGCTGCGGGCCTGACGGCCGGGTGCCCCGTGTCGCTGCGGGCGGGGTGGGTGCGGCTGCCCGGAGTCGCGGGGTGCCTCCCGGGCCGTTCGGGCACGGGAGGCGCGAGTGCCCGCAGGCCGGGCTACGCGAGGTGTCCCGCCAGGGCGTAGAGCAGTTCGACCACCCCCGGTGGGCCCTCGACCACCAGGTCGGCCCGCTTGCGGAGGTCCGTCACCTCGTCGCTGCCGCTGCAGACCAGGAGGCCGGGGGTGCCCTGGGAGCGGAGTTCCCCGACCGCCGCGAAGGCGGGGAGGTCGCCGAGGTCGTCGCCGGCGTAGAGGACGGACGCGGCGCCGGTGTCCCGGACGTACTCCCGCAGCGCGGCGCCCTTGTCCATGCCGGGCGGGCGCAGTTCCAGGACCATGCGGCCCGGTTCGACGATCAGGCCGTGGCGCAGGGCCAGGTCGGCGAGGGGGGCGCGCAGGGTCTCGAAGGCCGCCCGGGGGTCGGGGGCGCGGCGGGTGTGGACGGCGACCGCGTGGCCCTTCTCCTCGATCCACGTGCCCCGGTCCGCCCCGGACCGCTCCAGCAGTCCCGGCAGTTCGGCGCGGACGGCGGCGACGCCGGGGTGCGGGTCGGGAGTGGTGAGGGTGCCGGTGGCGGCGTCCCACCGCTCGGCGCCGTAGTGGCCGAGGACGACGAGGTGCTCCAGGCCGGGGACGTCCGCGAAACCGCCGTGGTGGACCGCGACCTCGGCGGGGCGGCCGGTGATCACCGCGACGGAGGCGACCCGGGGGGCGAGTGCCGCGAGGGCGGGCACCGCGTCCGGATGGGCGCGGGCCTGGTCGGGGTCCGGCACGATCGGGGCGAGCGTGCCGTCGAAGTCGAGCGCGATCACCGCGCGGCCGGGGCGGGTGAGAAGGGCGTCCAGCCCTTCGCGTCCGGCCCGGGTCGCGGGCGTCGGCAGGCGGTCCGGCGAGTCGTCTCGGGTGGAGTCCTGGTGGCTGCCCATACGGCGAACCTATCCCGTGGGAGCGGAACCGAACCTCAGCGTTCCGCGCGGCGCGACTCCCGGATCCGGCGCAGCCGGTTGACCGTCACCGGGTCGGCGGCCAGGGCGCGGGGGTCGTCCAGGAGGGCGTTGAGGAGCTGGTAGTAGCGGACGGGGGCCAGGCCCAGCTCCTCGCGGATCGCGCGCTCCTTCGCGCCGGGGCCGGGGAAGCCGCGGCGTTCCAGCGCGAGGATGTCGCGCTCCCTCTGTCCCAGGTCCATGTACGGCACCGTAACGCCGGGCGCCGACACCCGGCCGCCCCGGCTACTCCGCGCTGCCCGCCCGCAGCGCCGTCGCCTGGATCTGGCCGAGGACGGCGGAGGGGCTGCCGCCGGCGGCGACCGCCTGGCCGATGCGCTTCTTGACGTCCGCGCTGACCGATGCCCAGGCGGTGTTGCCGACCGGGTACAGCTCGGAGAGCAGCAGCTCGTCCAGGAAGGGCTTGAGGTTCTTGTCCTCCTGCGCCGTGGCCATGACCTGGGACGCGGAGGTGGTCACCGGCAGCAGGTCGTAGCGGCGGGAGAAGTCGAGGACGTTCTGGTCGTTGTAGACGAAGCCGAGGAAGTCGCCGATCTCCTCCTGGTGGCCGTTCTTCTTGAAGGCCGTCATCCAGTCGGTGACGCCGAGCGTGTTCTTGCTCTCGCCGTCGATGCCGGGGGTCGTCACCATGCCGTACTTCACGCCCTTGTCGGACGCCATCTTCATCAGCGAGGGGTGCCCGTTGAGCATGCCGACCTCGCCGCTCGCGAAGGCGGCGAAGGCGTCGGCGCGGTTGAGCTTGCCGGGTGCGACCGGGCCGGTGAGGCCCTTGCCGACCAGTTCGTCCCGGAGCCAGGTGAAGGTGGTGACGTTCTGCGGCGAGTCGACGGCGTAGGAGCCGACGTCGTCGGTGTAGCCGCCCCCGCCGCTGAGCAGCCACTGCATCGTCTCGGCCTGCGCCTCCTCGGCGCCCAGCGGCAGCGCGTACGGGAACTTCACGCCCTTGTCCTTGAGCTTCTCGGCGGCCTCGGCGAGGTCGTCCCAGCTCTTGGGCGGCGTGACGCCGGCCTCGTCGAAGAGGGTCCTGTTGTAGAACAGCACGCGCGTGGAGGCCGCGAAGGGCAGGCCGTACTGCACTCCGCCGACCTGGCCCGCGGCGGCGAGCTGGGAGACGAAGTTGGCCTGGACCGGGATGGAGAGCACGTCGTCGGCCCGGTAGAGCAGGTCCTGGTCCGCGTAGTCGGAGTAGGCGCCGATCTGCGCCATGTCGGGCGCCTTGCCGTCCTCGACCATCTCGCGGACCTCGCGGTCCACGTCGTTCCAGGAGTAGACGGTGACGTCGACCTTCACGTCGGGGTGCTTGGCCTCGTAGGCCTTGGCCAGCTCGTCCCAGTAGGCCTGCGAGCTGTTGGCCTTGCTGTCGCCGTAGTCGGCGGCGACCAGCTTCAGCGTCACCTCGCCGGAGTCACCGGTGAGTCCGCAGCCGCCGAGGACCGCCGTCAGGCCCAGCGCGGACACCACCGCGATCGTTCCTGCCCTACGCCGCTGCACCGTAACTTCCCCACCCTGCCGGCAACACGTCGTCCGACTCCGTTGCCTGATCGTCTGTCCGATTAACGGATTAAGGTCTACACCACGGCAGTGGACTAGACCTCTCCCGGGTCAGCGGGCCACACTGTCCCCCGTGAGACATGTCATCGCCCTCGATGTGGGCGGCACCGGGATGAAGGCCGCGCTGGCGGGGCCGGGGGGCGAGCTGCTGCACCGGGCCCGCCGGGCCACCGGCCGCGACCGCGGGCCCGAGGCGGTCGTGGCAGGCATCCTGGACTTCGCCGCCGAGCTGCGCGCCTACGGCGCCGACCGGTTCGGCGAGCCCGCCCGCGCCGCCGGTGTCGCCGTCCCCGGCATCATCGACGAGGAGCACGGCACCGCCGTGTACGCGGCCAACCTCGGCTGGCGCGACGTACCCCTGCGGGCACTGCTCGGCGACCGGCTCGGCGGCATCCCGGTCGCCCTCGGGCACGACGTGCGCACCGGCGGGCTCGCCGAGGGGCGGATCGGGGCCGGGAAGGGCGCCGACCGGTTCCTGTTCGTGCCGCTGGGCACCGGCATCGCGGGCGCCATCGGCATCGACGGCCGGGTGGAGTCGGGCGCCCACGGGTTCGCGGGCGAGATCGGCCACATCGTCGTACGCCCCGGCGGCACCCCGTGTCCGTGCGGGCAGCGCGGGTGTCTGGAGCGGTACGCCTCCGCGTCGGCGGTGAGCCAGGCGTGGGCCGAGGCCTGCGGCGACCCGGACGCGGACGCCGCCGACTGCGCCAAGGCCGTCGAGTCGGGTGACGCCCGCGCCCTCGCCGTGTGGCGGGACGCCGTGGACGCGCTCGCCGACGGGCTGGTCACGGCGCTCACCCTGCTGGACCCGCGCGTCCTGATCATCGGTGGCGGCCTCGCCGAGGCGGGGGAAACCTTGTTCACACCGCTGCGGGACGCCGTCCGGCGGCGCGTCACCTTCCAGAAGCTGCCGGAACTCGTCCCCGCCGCGCTGGGGGACACCGCCGGCTGCCTGGGTGCCGGGCTGCTCGCCTGGGACCTGCTCAGCGCCACTCCTACGACCGCGACTCCCCCGGAGGTAACCACCTGATGGCCCCAAGCAAGGTTCTCGCCGGTGCCCGGGTGGTACTGCCCACCGGGACCGTGGACGACGGCCGCGTGATCGTCGACGGCACGCGGATCGCGGACACGGCTCCCCCGGACGCCGACGTCCTCGACGTGTCGGGCCACTGGGTGGTCCCCGGCTTCGTCGACCTCCACAACCACGGCGGCGGCGGCGCCTCCTTCGCCGGCGGCACCGCCGAGGAGGTCCTCCAGGGCGTCCGCACCCACCGCCTGCACGGCACCACCACGCTGGTCGCCTCCGCCGTCACCGGCGACCTGGACTTCCTCGCCCGGCACGCCGGGATGCTCGCCGAGCTGGCCCAGCAGGGCGACATCGCGGGCATCCACTTCGAGGGGCCGTTCATCTCCCCGTGCCGCAAGGGCGCGCACGACGAGCAGCTGCTGCGCCACCCCGACCCGGCCGAGGTCCGCAAGCTGATCGACGCGGCGCACGGCCACGCGCGCATGATGACGCTGGCCACCGAGCTGCCGGGCGGCCTGGACTCCGTGCGGCTGCTCGTCGAGCACGGCGTGATCGCGGCGGTCGGGCACACGGACGCGACGTACGAGCAGACGCTCCAGGCCATCGACGCGGGCGCGAGCGTCGCCACGCACCTGTTCAACGCGATGCCGCCACTCGGCCACCGCGCCCCCGGTCCGATCACGGCGCTCCTCGAGGACGAGCGGATCACCGTCGAGCTGATCAACGACGGCACGCACCTGCACCCGGCCGCGCTCCAGCTCGCCTTCCACCACGCGGGCGCCGCCCGGGTCGCCTTCATCACCGACGCCATGGACGCGGCCGGCTTCGGCGACGGCCGCTACCTGCTCGGCCCGATGGAGGTCGAGGTCGCCGACGGCGTGGCCCGGCTGGTGGAGGGCGGCTCGATCGCGGGCTCCACGCTCACCCTGGACCGCGCCTTCAAACGGGCGGTGACGGTGGACGGACTGCCGGTCGGCGACGTGGTCGCGGCGATCTCCGCCAACCCGGCCCGGCTGCTGGGCGTGGCCGACCGGGTCGGCTCCCTGGAGCCCGGCAAGGACGCCGACCTGGTGATCCTCGACGACGGCTTCGACCTGGTGGGCGTGATGCGGCGGGGCGAATGGGTGGTCGATCCCCAACCGGGCTGATCCGTCCCCGAGTCCGCCCCCGGGCCGGCGCCCACGGCGGCCGGTCCGGGACTGGGCCGACCGCCGACTGTTTGGCATGATCGTGTCCCCGGACATCATCTCCGGGAAAGGACGTCCGGGACCCGTCTCCGGAGCACACGTCGGACACAGCCAATCGGGGGAGGTCGGCACAGGTGATCCTCACGGTCACGCTGAACACCGCCGTCGACATCACCTACCGCGTCCCGGGCCTCAGGCCCCACGCCTCCCACCGGGTCACCGAGGTCACCGAGCGCCCCGGCGGCAAGGGGCTGAACGTGGCCCGCGTGCTGGCGGCCCTCGGACACGAGGTGACGGTCACCGGCTTCGCGGGCGGCACCACCGGGGACGTCGTGCGCGCCGGACTGGCCGGCGTGCGCGGGGTGACCGACGCGCTGGTCCCGGTCGCGGGGGCGACCCGGCGCACCATCGCCGTCGTCGACGAGCGCACCGGCGACACCACCCAGCTCAACGAACCCGGCCCGGCCGTGGCCCCCGCCGAGTGGAACGCCTTCCAGGAGGCCTACGAGCGCCTGCTCGCCGGCGCCGCCGCGGTGGCCCTGTGCGGCAGCCTGCCGCCGGGCGTGCCGGTGGGCGCGTACGCCGGGCTGGTGCGCACCGCGCGCGCGGCGGGCGTGCCGGTGCTGCTGGACACCAGCGGGGAACCGCTGCGGCGGGGGGTGGCCGCCCGCCCGGACATCATCAAGCCGAACGCCGACGAACTCGCGGAGCTGACCGGCTCGCACGAACCGCTGCGGGCCACCCAGGCCGCCCGTCGTCGCGGCGCCCGCTCCGTGGTCGCCTCGCTGGGCGCCGAGGGGCTGCTCGCGGTGACGCCCGAGGGCCGCTGGCGCGCCGCCCCGCCCGCCCACGTCCACGGCAACCCGACCGGCGCGGGCGACTCGGCGGTCGCGGGCCTGCTCTCCGGCCTGGTCGAGCACCTGCCCTGGCCCGACCGGCTGGCCCGCGCGGTCGCCCTGTCCGCGGCGACGGTGTCGGCACCGGTGGCGGGCGAGTTCGACCGGGGGGCGTACGAGGAGCTGCTCGGCCGCGGGGTCGCGGTGACGCCGGAGGCGGGCGCGGCGTGAGGGCCTGCGGCCCCGCCGGACGGAACTAGGGGCTGTTTGAAGTTTGGATCTTTTCGAGGCTCGGTGGTCGGTCGGTCCGGGCTGGTAGTACTCGCATGTGGCGCGTTTCGATGTGACGGATGCTGAGTGGGAGTTGATCGAGGGATGTCTGCCGGTGGCGGCGACGGGTCCGCTGCCTCGGCGGGTGCGGGACCAGTTCAACGGCGTGCTGTGGAGGTTTCGCACCGGCAGTGGCTGGCGTGATGTCCCGGAGCGCTACGGCCCCTGGTCCACGGTGTACTCGCGGTTCAGAGCCTGGTCGAAGGCTGGGATGTTCCAGGCGCTGATGGACGGTCTGATCGCCGAGGCTGCTGCGCGCGGGCAGGTCGGGCTGAAACTGGTCAGTGTGGACTCCACGGTCGTGCGGGCCCATCACGAATCGGCAGGTCTGGCGGTCGCCGGGGAGACCCTGGACGCTCTCGAACAGGCACTGACCGAGGAAAAGGGGGTTCCGCTGCCGGAACAGGGACCGGTCCTGCGGGTGATGCGCCGCCGCCGGTACCCGGCGCGGGCGACTCGCAGGAGGACCGGGAGCGGTCCGCGGCACGGCGCCGTCGCCGGGCACGGGCGAAGGCGGCCGGGCTCGGCAGGTCCAGAGGCGGGCTGAGCAGCAAGGTCCACGCAGCGGTCGACGCGGCGGGACTGCCGCTGGTGCTCGTGGTGACCCCGGGCCAGGCGGCGGACTGCCCGCAGTTCCAGGTGGTGCTCGGCCGGGTACGCGTCGCAGGACCCAGGGGCCGCCCGCGCACCCGTCCCGGGGCGGTGGCCGCCGACAAGGCCTACTCGTCCAAGGCCAACCGCGCCTACCTGCGCAGACGCGGCATCACCGCAGTGATCCCGGAAAAGGACGACCAGGCTGCCAATCGCCGGAAGAAGGGCTCGGCCGGCGGCCGGCCACCAGCCTTCGACGCGCACCGCTACAAGCAGCGCAATACTGTGGAGCGCTGCTTCCAGAAGATCAAGACCTGGCGCGGGCTCGCCACCCGCTACGACAAGTCACCCGAGAGCTACGAGGCAGGACTTCACCTCCGGGGATCGCTCATGTGGCTGAAGCACCTCATCTCAACCGCATGATCCGAACCCCAAACACCTCCTAGTCCTTGACCTGGCCCTTCTTCAGGGAGAACTGGTCCAGCAGGACATTGCACTTGTCGCCGTCGTTGCAGGAGAGCGTGATCGTGTTGGTGCCCTTGTTGAGGGTGGGCCAGGCGTAGGTCTTGGTCCAGCCCTTGGCGAAGTCGCCGTCCTCGGCGTGCGTGAAGTTGCCCAGGTTCAGCTTGTTGCCGAACTCCTTGCCGTTGACCGTCAGGGTCATCGACTGGTCCTCGCCGGCGGCGCTGTATCCGGCGAAGAGGGTGTAGGGGCCGTCCTCGGGGATGCCGTCCACGGTCCAGGTGACCGAGGCGCCGGGCTGGTTGAGGTTCGACACGTAGACGCCGCCCTCGGACCGGGCGCCCTTGATGTCGGAGGCCGTCGTCACACCGGGCGACAGCCGCAGTGCCTTGGCGTCGGTCGCCGGGAGCTCCGTCTTCTCCTCGGCCTTGTCGCTGGCGGAGGGGCTGGGTTCGGTGCTCTGCGACTGGGTGGGGGCGGGGCTCGCGCCGGCCTCGTCGCCGCCCTTGTCGTCGTCCGAGCCGACGCCGGACATGGCCACGGCGATGCCGACGACGACCGCGGCGACGACCGCGACCGCACCGATCAGCAGGCCCTTGGTGTTGGGCCCGCGGCGCCCGCCGCCCCCGCCGTGGCCCGGCTGCGGCGGGGCGGTGGGGGCACCGCCGCCGGGGAAGGTCTCCGGCGCGGCGTAGTGCGCGTTCGGCTGCCCGTAGGCGCCCTGCTGCTGCGGGGCGGCCTGGCCCTGCGGTGCCCCGTACTGCCGTGTGCCGACGGGACGCACCCGGTTGACGGAGTTCGGGTAGCCGTAGCCACCGGACGGCGGCTGGGCTCCGTTGGCCTGCCCGTCGGCGTACAGGTAGCCGAACGGGTCGTCGTCCTCGGGCGTGCTCGCGCCGTTGTTGCCGGGCGTCATCCCTTGGTCTCCTAACCAGATGCGGTGCGTGGTGCGGTACGGATGGTGAGAGGGCGAGCCTACCCGCTTCGACTGGGCCAAACGGGTGACTCATACCGCATCAACGCGCTGACCTGCCGGTCAACCGGCGCGGCGGTGCTGTTTGGGACGAGATCGTTTCTCGACGTACATCCGTTCGTCGGCCGACTTCAGGACTTCGTCCGCCGTCATGCCGCAGTGGGCCCACCCGATGCCGAAGCTGGCGCCGACGCGCACGGCCCGGCCCTCGGCCCGGATCGGCTGGATGATCTCGTTGCGCAGCCGGACGGCGAGGTCCTGGGCGTCGGCCCGGCCGAGCCCGTTGGCGAGGATCACGAACTCGTCGCCGCCGAGCCGGGCGACCGTGTCGCCGTCGCGCACGCCGCCGCTGAGCCGGCGGGCGACCTCGATGAGGACCGCGTCGCCGGCGTTGTGCCCGAACCGGTCGTTGATCGACTTGAAGCCGTCCAGGTCGCAGAAGAGGACCGCGAGCCCCTTGGTGCCGTCGTCCCGGCCGTCCTCGGGGGCGACGGCGTGCACATGGTGGTCGTAGGCGCCGTACGGCTCGGCGGCCGCGCCGAAGTCGAAGGTGTGGCCCCCGGAGTCGAACACGGCGGAGTGCCCGTAGGCCGCGTCCATGGCGTCGGCCACGCCCGCGTGCGAGGACTGCGGGCGCTGGCACAGCCGGGCGGACAGGCGGGAGCGCAGTTCGGCGGAGTTCGGCAGTCCGGTGAGGGAGTCGTGGGAGGCGCGGTGGGCGAGCTGGAGCTCGCGCCGCTTGCGCTCCTCGATGTCCTCGACGTGGGTGAGCAGGAAGCGGGGCCCGTCGGCGGCGTCGGCGACGACGCTGTTGCGCAGGGAGACCCAGACGTACGTGCCGTCGCGGCGGCCCAGGCGCAGCTCGGCCCGGCCGCCCTCGGCGGAGGTCCGCAGCAGGGTGCCGATGTCCTCGGGGTGGACGAGGTCGGAGAAGGCGTAGCGGCGCATCGCGGAGGCGGGTCGGCCCAGGAGCCGGCACAGCGCGTCGTTGGTGCGCAGGATCCGGCCGTGCTGGTCGCCGCCCATCTCGGCGATGGCCATCCCGGAGGGGGCGTACTCGAAGGCCTGCCGGAAGCTTTCCTCGCTGGCCCTCAGCGCCTGCTGGTCGCGCTCCAGGCGGACCAGGGCGCGCTGCATGTTGGAGCGGAGCCGGGCGTTGCTGATCGCGATGGCGGCCTGGAAGGCGTACATCTGCAAAGCCTCGCGGCCCCAGGCGCCGGGGCGGCGGCCGTTGCGCGGCCGGTCCACGGACAGGACGCCGATCAGCTCCCCGCTGGCGCCGCCGCCCTGCGGGCCGGGCGCGTACATCGGGGCGAAGAGCCGGTCCGAGGGGTGCCACTCGTCCTCGAAGCGGGGCGCGGGTCCGTCGGTGTACCACTGCGGGACGTCGTCGTCGTCGAGGATCCAGCCCTCGGTGTGGGGTATGAAGATCAGGTCGCCCCACTGCTCGCCCATGCTCAGGCGCCGGTCCCAGGACTCGCGGGAGCCCGCCCGGCCGGTGATGAGGGCCTCGGCGGCCTGGTTGCCCGAGAAGGCGGCGACGACGAGGTCGCCGTCGGGGCGGACGAGGTTGACGCACGCCAGCTCGTACCCGAGGGCCTGGACGACGCCGTCGGCGACGGCCTGCAGGGTGTCCGCCAGGCTGCGGGCCTTGTTCATGTCGGCCATGGCCTGGTGCAGTTGCCGCAGGGACGCAAGACGGACATAGGGCTCCGACTCGGTCTCCATGCTCGCCCTCCCCCCGAGACCTCGCAGCGAATCAAGGGTTGTCTTCGGCGCCTTTACTGATGGTGCCCTTGCAGGTTCCCCGCCACTGAATCACAGCGCGCTCCCCACTCGGTACACAGGGTCAACAATTGACGCTCCTTGTGACTCAAGTCACAGCGAAAGATGAACAATTGAGTGGTGTTTCTGTGTTTCCCCTGTGCGTTTACCGAAAGCAAATTTTGTGGGGATGCGCACGGCTCGTTCTGTGGTCCTAGGTCCCGGTTCGTGCCCCGGTTCGGTCCGGGGCCCGATGCCCGGCCGACGGCCCGGCGTTTAGCGTGGCGGGGTGTTGAACACCGCGTCTCTCCCCTCCCCCGCGTCCCCCGCGCTCCCGTCGCCGTCGCCCGCCGCCGGGCATGCTGAGGGGGTGAGCAACGACGAGTTCCGTGCCGCGATGTCCCGGCTGGCCTCGGGCGTGGTCCTGGTGACCGCGCAGGAGCCGCCGCTCGACCCGGACGACCCGCTGGCGCCGCGCGGCGAGGACGTCGGGATGACGGCCACGGCGTTCATGTCGGTCTCCCTGGACCCGCCGCTGGTCCTGGTCAGCCTGCGCGAGGGCTCCCGCATGGACGACCTCCTCGACGAGCAGCCCCTGTGGGCGGTCTCCGTCCTGTCCGAGAGCCAGCGGCACATCGCCGGCCGCTTCGCGATGAAGGGCCGGGTCAGCGACCGGCTGCTCTTCGCGGACATCCCCTGCACGCGGGGCGAGGCGTCCGGGGCTCCGCTGGTGGGCGGCGCCCTGGCCACCCTGGAGTGCCGGACCGAGCAGCGGGTCCGGGCGGGGGACCACACCCTGGTGATCGGCCGCGTGCTCACCGCCGGGGTGCCGAGCGCGGACGGGAAGCCGCTCGCGTACTTCCGGGGGCGGTACCGGCAGTTGGGGTGAGCCGGAATCGGCTCGCCCGCCCTCGCCCCGTCCGCTTAGGGTGCGCGCATGACGACCAGCCCCGCACCGCGCCTCGAAGAGATCACCTCCGCGAACTTCGAGGCCGCCACCGCCATACGGGTGCGCCCCGAGCAGGAGTTCGCCGTGTCCCCGGTGATGAAGTCCCTGGCCGAGGCCTACGTCCACTCCGACGCCGCCTGGCCCCGCCTGATCGTCGACGGTGACCGGCCCGTCGGCTTCCTCATGGCCTTCTTCGACATCGACTGGTACGAGGACGGCAGCGTCCGGCGCTCCGGCCTGTGGAGGCTGAACATCGCGGCCGGGGAGCAGGGCAAGGGCTACGGCCGCTTCGCCGTGGAGTCGGTGGCCGCCGAGATCCGCCGCCGCGGCGGCAAGGAGTGCTACGTGACGTGGCATCCGGGCCCGAACGGCCCCGAGGGCTTCTACCTGGGCCTGGGCTTCCGCACCGACGGGACGACGAGCGAGGGCGAGACGGTGGGCGTGCTGACGCTGGACGGGTAGCCGCCCGGTCGGTTCCCGGGGCGGGGGCCCGCCCGGCAGCCCCTGGTCCCAGTTCTTCTAGTCCCAGTTCTTCGGGGACCGGCCCCGCTTGGTCTCCGAGCGTTGCTTCTTCTCCCGCAGCCGGCGTTCGTTGATGCCGCGCGGTATACGGGTCGGTCTGCGGGGCCTGGGCGGGGGCGCGGTGGCCTCGGCGAGCAGGGCGGCGAGGCGCACGGCGGCGGCCTCGCGGTTGCGCCACTGGGAGCGGTGCTCGGAGGCGCGGACGGTGACGACCCCGTCGGTCAGGCGCCCGGCCAGCCGCTCCAGCGCCCGCCGCTTCCACACCTCGGGCAGGGCCTCGGTCCTCGCCAGGTCGAAGCGGAGCTCCACCGCCGTGTCCGTGGTGTTGACGTGCTGCCCTCCGGGCCCCGAGGAGCGCGAGAAGCGCCAGACGAGCTCGGCCTCGGGAAGGGAGACGGAGCCGCGGATGACATGGGGACCGGACATGCCGTCCATGTTCCCGTCCCCGCGCGGTCCGCGTCACCCGAATATCCCCGGTCCCGGTTCCCGTCTCGGTCTCGGCCCCGGCCCCTGTCTCGGCCCCGGTCTCGGTAAAGAAAGTAAAGAGAGCTGGAACCTTGTGTACCCCTCTCGTCGTTCATGGGGGTAGCTGTAGCTTTCTTGCCGTACGTAAACGAGGGAAGGGACTCCCAACAATGGCTGTAAGCCTGTCCAAGGGTGGCAACGTCTCGCTCACCAAGGAGGCTCCGGGCCTGACCGAAGTCACCGTGGGCCTCGGCTGGGACGTCCGTACCACCACCGGCACCGACTTCGACCTCGACGCCTCCGCGATCGCGGTCAACACGCAGGGCAAGGTCTACTCCGACGCCCACTTCGTCTTCTTCAACAACAAGCAGACGCCGGACAACACCATCGTCCACACCGGTGACAACCGCACCGGCGAGGGCGCCGGCGACGACGAGGCGATCAACGTCAACCTGGCCGGCCTGCCCGCCGACATCGACAAGATCGTCTTCCCGGTCTCGATCTACGACGCCGAGAACCGTTCGCAGAACTTCGGCCAGGTGCGCAACGCGTACATCCGCATCGTCAACCAGGCCGGCGGTGCCGAGATCGCCCGCTACGACCTGTCCGAGGACGCGGCCACCGAGACCGCGATGGTCTTCGGCGAGCTCTACCGCAACGGCGCCGAGTGGAAGTTCCGCGCCGTCGGCCAGGGCTACGCCTCGGGCCTGGTGGGCATCGCCCAGGACTTCGGCGTGAACGTCTGACGTTCACCCTTCCGTTCGTCACGTACGAAGGCTCCCCGGTCGCGCGCCGGGGAGCCTTCGTGCGTCACGGCAGCAGCCGACGCTCCTTCGCCACCGCGACCGCGCCCGCGCGGGTGTCGACGCCCAGCTTGTCGTAGATGCGGCGCAGGTGGGTCTTCACCGTGGCCTCGCTGATGAACAGGGCGCGGGCGATCTCCCGGTTGCCGAGCCCCGTGGCGAGCTGGGCCAGGATGTCGTGTTCGCGGTCGGTGAGGGTGGGGCGCGGGCTGCGCATGTTGGCCATGACCCGGCTGGCGACCGGCGCGGACAGCGCGGTGCGGCCCTGGGCGGCGGCGTGGATGGCGGCGAACAGTTCCTCGGGGCGTTCGGCCTTCAGCAGGTACCCGGTCGCGCCGGCCTCGATGGCGCGGGTGATGTCGGCGTCGGTGTCGAACGTGGTCAGGACCAGGACGTACGGTGCCCGCCGGGAGCCCGCCGTGGCGGTGAGGCGGCGCGTGGTCTCCACACCGTCGATGCCCTCGCCGAGCTGAAGGTCCATCAGCACCACGTCCGGCGCCAGCCGCGCGGCGAGCGCGAGCGCCTCCTCCCCGGTCCCCGCCTCGCCGACCACCTCGATGCCGGGGGCACTGTCGAGCAGGGCGAGCAGCCCGGCCCGTACGACGACGTGGTCGTCGCAGACCAGGATGCGCACGGGGACCGTGCGGGAGTCGGCCGGGTCGGTCATCGGGGTGTCTCCGGGGAGTCGGGCGGGGTGGCGTCGGATGTCTCCGCCGGGGCGGCCGGGTCGGTCCGGGGTGTGGCCAGGGGGACGGCGGCGGACAGCACGGTGCCCTCGCCGGGGGCGGACTCGACGGTGAGGATGCCGCCGAACTGACGCAGCCGGGCCCGCATGGCGGGCAGGCCGTGTCCGCGCGTCCCGGCGGGGGCGTCGGGCAGCGCGGCCGGGGTGAAGCCGTGCCCGTCGTCGGTGACGTCCAGGACCACCTGGTCGTCGAGGAGGGTGAGGGTGAGCACGGCGGCGGACGCCCCCGCGTGTTCCCGGACGTTGGCCAGGGCGCCCTGGGCGATGCGCAGCAGTGCCGACTGGACGCGGTCGGGCAGCGGCGGGACACGGGCGTCGTCGTCGACGTGGACGCGCACGGTGAGGGCGTCGCCGGACTCCCGCGCGGCCAGGGCGCGCAGCGCCGCCTCCAGACCGCCGCCGCCCGCGAGGTCGGCCGGGGCGAGGTCGTGGACGAAGCGGCGTGCCTCGGCGAGGTTGTGCTCGGCGACGGACGCGGCGCCTCGGACGTGGGTGCGGGCCTTGCCGGGATCGGCGTCCCAGACCCGCTCGGCGGCCTGGAGCAGCATCCGCTGGCTGGACAGGCCCTGGGCGAGGGTGTCGTGGATCTCCATGGACAGCCGCTGGCGTTCGGCGAGCGTGCCCTCGCGGCGCTCGGAGGCGGCGAGTTCGCGGCGGGTGCGGATCAGATCGTCGATGAGGGCGCGCTGCCGTGCCGCCTGCCTCTCGGTGTGCAGGAACACGGCCGCCGCGATGGCGGCGACGGCGGGCGGGGCGAGCAGCAGGTTCGGGTCGAAGCGCCCGGCGAGCCGGAGCTGCGCGGCGACGACGAACACCGTCAGGACGGTGACCAGCACGAGCGCCGCCCGGGCCGGCAGGGTGCGCAGGCCGGTGTAGAAGAGGGGCACCGCGCACCAGGCGAAGCTGGGCGCGAGGACGACCAGCACCATCCACACCACGACCACCGGGCCCAGCCAGGCCAGGCGCCGCCGGATGGGCCGCGCCCCGGGGCCGCCCAGCACGGGCCCGAGCACGTGCAGGACCGCGAGGGCGAGGGACAGGGCGATGATCCACGGCGTGCGGGGCTCGCCGGGATGGCGCAGCAGGAAGCGGGCCAGGGCACCGCCGAGGAGCAGGAAGAACGCCGCGTGCATGACGGCGCCGAGCCACCGGGTGTCCGGGTCGTACGGCTTCGGCATCCGCGCGCGCCTCCTCTTCACCGTTGTGTCCTTCCACGCTGAGCTGCGCTTTCCCTCCCATGGTGGCCCCTTGGGACGGTCCACGGGTCAGCCGATCGGACGACCCGGCCGTCACCCGTTCCGTCGCCGACGAGCAGCCGGAACGGCGACCGTGCGTCCTCGCCGCCGGACGGAGGGTGGAGTGCAGACGGACGGAAGCGGCCCCGAGGGGCCCCGACGCGGACCGTCCGGCCCGATCCCGAGGAGCAGATGCACCATGAAGAAGACCCTTTCCCGGCGCGCCCGCATCGCCACCGGCGGCGCCGTCCTCGCCGCCGTCGCCGCCGGCACCTTCGGCACGGTGGCGGCGAACGCCGCGGGCCCGGAGGCGGCCCCGGCCGCGGCCCTCGCGGCGTCCGCGGGCCGCGGTGACACCACCACCTCCCGGCACCTGACGATCGACGCCGCGACCGAGGCGGCCCAGGCCGCGCTGAAGGCGGCGAAGAAGGAAGGCCAGCGGATCACGGTCGCCGTCGTCGACCGCAACGGCAACACGGTCCTCACCCTGCGCGGTGACGGCGCCGGCCCGCAGTCGTACGAGTCGGCGGTGCGGAAGGCGTTCACCGCGGTCTCCTGGAACGCCCCGACCAGCGAGCTGGAGGGCCGCCTGGAGAAGGCCCCGAACCTGAAGGACATCCCGGGCACGCTGTTCCTGGGCGGCGGCGTCCCCGTCACCGCCGACAAGGCGCCGATCGCCGGTATCGGTGTCGCGGGCGCCCCTTCCGGCGCCCTGGACGAGAAGTTCGCGCAGGCGGGCGCGGCGGCGCTGGACTAGTCCCCGCCCGGTGGTGCGGGCCCCTTGTGTCCACTGACGGATTCCGCTGACGGTTTCCTCTGAAGGTGGGCGTTTCACGTGAAACGGCCCATAGGATCGTGAGATGCGCCTGCCCCGTCCGCTCGTCGTGCTGACCGCCGTCGCCGTCGCCGCCCTCACCGCGTGCGGCGGCAACGGCGTGCGGGGCACCCCCGGCCCCTCCGGGGTGCGTGACCCGTACTTCCCCAAGGCGGGCAACGGCGGCTACGACATCGGCCATTACGGCCTGGTCCTCGCCTACGACCCCGACACCGGGCACCTCTCCGGCACCGCGACGATCACCGCCCGCGCCACCCAGGACCTGTCCGCCTTCAACCTGGACCTCAAGGGCCTGGAGGTCGAGAAGGTCACCGTCGAGGGCCGGGCCGCCCGCTTCAACCGGGCCGGACAGGAGCTGACCGTCCGGCCGTCCGACGAACTCGACGACGGGGAGACGTTCCGTGTGGCCGTGCGCTACTCCGGCGACCCGGTGACGGTGACCGACCCCGACGGGTCCGAGGAGGGCTGGCTGCCCACCGAGGACGGCGCGGTCGGGCTCGGTGAGCCGACGGGTTCGATGGCCTGGTTCCCCGGCAGTCACCACCCTTCCGACAAGGCGGCCTACGACCTCGAGGTGACCGTGCCGGAGGGGCTCGGGGTCGTCTCCAACGGCGAGCTGACGGGCGAGGTCACCCGGGGCGGCCGTACGACGTTCACCTGGCACGTCGCCGAGCCGATGGCGAGCTACGTCGCCACCGTCGCCGTCGGCGAATGGAAGACCGAGCGCTCCACCACCGACGACGGTCTGCCGGTGTACACGGCCGTCGACCCGGAACAGGCCGAAGCCAGCCGGAAGGTCCTCGGCCGGATACCCGAGATCATGGAGTGGGCCCAGGAGAACTTCGGCCCGTACCCCTTCTCCTCCACCGGTGCGATCGTCGACCGCGTCCAGGACGCCGCCTACGCCCTGGAGACGCAGAACCGGCCCTACTTCCCGGGCGCTCCCGGCAGCCTCCTCCTCGTCCACGAACTCGCCCACCAGTGGTACGGCAACTCCGTCAGCCCGAGGACATGGCGGGACATGTGGCTCAACGAGGGGTTCGCCACCTACGCGGAGTGGCTGTGGGAGGAGGACGAGGGCGGCGACACCGCGCAGGAGACGTTCGACGCGCTCTACGACGGGACCTACTACTCCGACGAGGACGAGAGCGCCGCGGTCTGGGCGTTCCCGCCCGCCGACCCGCCGGACGCGGCGCACATCTCCGAGAGCCCCGTCTACCAGCGCGGCGCGATGGTCCTGCACAAGATCCGTCAGACGGTCGGCGACGACGCCTTCTGGTCCCTGCTGCGGGGCTGGGCCGCCGCCCACCGGCACGGCAACGCGGACACCGAGGACTTCGAGGCGTACGTGGAGAAGTCGGCCCCGGACGAGGACTTCACGGAGGTCTGGGAGGACTGGCTGCACGGGGACGGCCGGCCGGAGAGCCGGTAGGGCGCCACCCCGCCCGTCGCCTCACTCCCCCGGCGCCCCGGGTGCCTCGAACGCGTCGAGCAGCCGGGCCAGGTCCGGTGGCCACAGGGGCTCGGGCACCTCGGCGAGCTCCGGGTCGACCTGTCCGGCCCCGCGGCGACGCACTCGGCCCCCGTGCCATGACACCATCACCTGCGTGCTCGACATCGGCTACGCCCTCTCCACCCGCTTCCCCGACCCCCCGCAGACCGACTACCGGCGCGCGGACGTCCACGCGCTGCGGCACGACCTGTTCTGCGGGGACGTCTACCTGGCCGACACCAAGGCGGACCGGGAGATCTCCACAGCCTGGGGATGGGTACCGGTACTCGACTTCGCGTGGGCGCTGTGCGACATCGTGGAGCGCGTCGACCGGGACCCGGCGGGCTCCCGGGCCGCCCGGCCGCAGCGGGCCGAGCTGGACTTCACCGAGTCCACCGACCGTCTGCTCTTCGAGCGCCGCTTCGGCTGGGTCGACATCGAGGCGGAGTGGCTGCCGGAATCCGAACCCCCGCTGTCCTTCTCCCATGCCGAGCTGCGCCGCGAGGCCCGGGACTTCCTGCACGACCTGATCGCCGACCTCGCCGACATGCACGAGGACCTGGCGGACAACCCGGCGGTCTGGACGCTCCAGGCCCGCTTCCCCCGGATCTCCTGACGCCCTCGACGACGGCCCCTCGGGGGCGCGACCGGCCCGTCCTACTCCGGGGACAGCACCCGAATCCCCAGCTCCGCCGCCAGCACCGGCGCCAGGTCCAGCAGCTGGGCCGGGCTGATCACCGCCCCCGCCAGCCGGTCCACGCCCCGGGCCGGCTCCAGCGGGGCGGCCCCGCGCAGGTCGACGTCCGTGAGCGTCGCCGCGCTGAAGTCGGCTCCCTTCAGGGCGCAGTCGACGAACGCGACCCGCTCCAGGCGGGCGCCCCCGAAATCGGGCTCGACCAGGACGCACCCCTCGAAGACGACGTCCTTGAGCCGAGCCCGGCGCAGATTCAGGTAGTCGATCTTGCCGCCGCGGACCAGGACCCGCTCCAGGACGGCACCGTGCAACTGCACACCGCCCAGGCGGGCGTCGACCAGCTCGACGTCGCGCAGGGTGGCCTCGGCGAGCCGCGTACCGACGCCCCGTACGCCGGTGAGGACCGAGTCGAGCAGCCGGGCCCGGGTCAGGGACGCCTCGTCCAGCGCGCACTCCCTGAGCGCGCAGTCCATGAAACGGGCGCCCGCGCCGTCCTGCCCGGCGAGGTCCGCCTCCCGGAACTCCAGCCCGTCGTAGTCCCCGTCCGGCTCCAGCTCCCCGCCCTCGTACGGCACCAGCGGCGGCAGCCGCAGCTCGGGGCGGCGCGCCGCCCGCACCGTCGTCGTACCGCCGCCGCCCACCGCTCGCCTCACCATGCCCCCATGCTGCACCCCGTCACTGACAACCGGCGGTGACCTGCACGGACGCCGTCCCACGGAGGCGATGTCACATTCCGCGGCGCCGGGTCCGTCGTACTGGCAGACAGGCACCGCACAAGGCGACCCCGACCCGAGGGAGACCCCAGCCATGCACCGCATCACCGTCATCGGCGGCGGCTTCGCCGGACTGACCGCGGCCATCACCGCCGCCGAGGCGGGCGCCAAGGTGACCGTCCACGAGGCCCACCACACGCTCGGTGGACGGGCCCGGACGGCCGACGGCCCCTACCGGACCAACGACGGCCCGCACGCCCTCTACAACGGCGGCCCGCACTGGGCGTGGCTCAAGCAGCGCGACCTGATCGGTCCGCTCGCGCCGCTCCCGCCCCTGGAGGGGGCCCGGCTGCGGCTGCGTCACCACGGCGCGCTGCGCCGCACCCCGCCCTTCGCCATGCTCAAGCTGCTGCGCCGGGGCGTCGCACCGGCCCCCGTCGACACCGACTTCCTGACCTGGGCGACCGGTGTCGCGGGCGAGGAGGGCGCCCGTGCCGCCGCCCACTACTGCGCCGTCGCCCTCTTCCACCACGACCCCGGGTCGCTGTCCGCCGCCTTCGTGCAGGAACGCCTGCGCCGGGCCACCAAGCTGCCGCCCGAGGCGCACTACCCGCGCGGTGGCTGGTCCGGGGTGATCGACCGGATGGCCGCGCTGGCGTGGAACCTCGGGGTCCGGGTGGAGACCCTCTCCCGGGTGGACACCGTGCCGACCGACACCCCCGTCGTCGTCGCCACCTCCCTCGACGCCGCCCGCCGTCTGCTGGACGACCCCGCGCTGACCTGGCCGAGCGGGCGCACCACCCTGGTCGACCTCGCCGTACGGACCCGGCGCGGTGACGCCTTCGCGGTCTCCGACCTGGACGCGCCGGGCTGGATCGAACGGTTCACCGCGCAGGACCGCACCCTGGCCCCGGCGGGCGAGCAACTGATCCAGGGGCAGATCCCCATCGCGCCCCACGAGTCGAAGGCCGACGGCACCGCACGGGCCGAGCAGCTGCTGGACCTCGGCTTCCCCGGCTGGCGCGAGCGCCTGACCTGGCGGCGCGAGGCGGTCGCGAACGGCCGTACCGGCGCCGTCGACCTGCCCGGCACCACCTGGCGCGACCGGCCCGCCGTCGACCGCGGCGACGGGGTCTACCTCGCCGGTGACCAGGTGGCCGCGCCGGGCCTGCTCTCGGAGGTCTCGTTCAACAGCGCCCTGACGGCGGTGTCCCTCGCCCTCGGCCGGCGGGAGCTTGACCTCAAGCAGGCTTGAGGTCGTTGAGTGGGTCCCGCCCAGTCGGCCCCGCACCCGTGGGGCCCGCCCAGCCCGCTCACCCGGGGGATCCCATGCGCGCCATCCGTCTGCACACCTTCGGCCCGGCCGAGAACCTCGTCGTCGAGGAGGTCGGGGATCCGCGGCCGGGACCGGGCCAGGTCCGGATCGCCGTCCGTGCGGCGGGCGTCCACCTCCTGGACACCGCGCTGCGCGAGGGCGTGCGGGGCCCGATGCCGGCGCTGCCCGTCCTGCCCACGATCCCCGGCCGCGAGGTCGCCGGTGTCGTCGAGTCCCTGGGGGAGGGAACGCCCGAGAGCTGGCTGGGCAGACGCGTCGTCGTCCACCTCGGCTTCGCGCCCGGGGGCTACGCGGAACGCGCCGTGGCCGACCTCGCCCGCCTGCACGAGATCCCCGGGGACCTGGACTTCGCCGAGGCCGTCGCCATGATCGGCACGGGGCGTACGGCCATGGGGATCCTCCAGTTCGCCGAGCTCGGCCCCGGCTCCGTGGCGCTGGTCCCGGCCGCCGCCGGAGGCATCGGCACCCTGCTGGTGCAGTACGCCAAGAACGCCGGCGCCACGGTGATCGGTCTGGCCGGCGGCCCGGAGAAGGCCGCCCGCGTCGCCGCGAACGGCGCCGACCTCGCCGTCGACTACCGGGACCCGCAGTGGCCGGCGAAGGTCCGCGCCCACCTGGGCGGCCGTACGGCGTCCGTCGTCTTCGACGGCGTGGGCGGGGACGTGGCCCGCGAGGCCGTCGCCCTGCTGGGGCCCGGCGGCAGGCACCTGGTCTTCGGCTGGTCGGGCGAGGGCCTGCGCGACGGCGGCCCCCACCTCGTCGACGGCGTCTCCCAGCAGGTGCTCGGCCCGGTGATGCTGGAGCGGGCCGGCGGCGCCGACCCCCTGCGCACCCTCGAAGTGCGCGCGCTCACCGAGGCCGCCGAGGGCCGGCTCACCCCGGCCGTGCACCGCTTCCCGCTCGCCGACGCCGCCGCCGCGCACCGGGCGCTGGAGAACCGGGGGACGACCGGGAAGGTGGTCCTCGTGCCGTGAGGACGGTGGGCGGCGGCCGGCGGAACGGGATGCGGTACGCACCGAATCATGGTGTTCTGGCCAGATGAGTGGCACCCGGACAGACGCGGCGGCCGCGCCCACGGACGTCGATCCCCGCCGCTGGTGGGGGCTGACGGTGATCGCCCTGGCCCAGCTGATGGTCGTCCTCGACTCGACCATCGTGAACATCGCGCTGCCCTCGGCGCAGCGCGACCTGGGCATGTCCGACGGCAACCGCCAGTGGGTCATCACCGCCTACACCCTCGCCTTCGGCGGCCTGCTGCTGCTCGGCGGCCGGATCGCGGACCTCGTGGGGCGCAAACGCACCTTCGTCATCGGGCTGATCGGCTTCGCCACCGCCTCCGCGATCGGCGGTGCCGCCACCACCCCGGCGATGCTGTTCGCCGCCCGGGCGCTGCAGGGTGTCTTCGCCGCCGTCCTCGCGCCGTCCGCGCTGTCGCTGCTGACCACCACCTTCACCGACCCGAGGGAGCGCGGGAAGGCCTTCGGCATCTACGGCGCGCTGGCCGGCAGCGGCGCCGCCGTGGGTTTCGTCGTCGGCGGGGTGCTCACGGAGTACCTGAACTGGCGCTGGTGCCTGTACGTGAACGTCCCCGTCGCCGTCGCCGCCGTGATCGGCGCGTT
>NZ_JAGMUE010000715.1:995-20389 GCF_019049165.1 Streptomyces sp. AC627_RSS907 | reverse complement strand
CCGGCCCGGCCACGACGGCGCCCGCCTCGACGTCCCCGGCGTGCTCCTCGGCTGCGGCGGACTGGTCGCGCTCGTCTACGGCCTCAGCGAGGCGCAGCCCCGCGGCTGGACCGACCCGCTGGTACTGGCGCTGTTCGCCGCGGGCGCCGTCCTCCTGACGGTCTTCGTGTGGTGGCAGACCCGGGCCCCGGTGCCCCTGCTGCCGCCGCACGTCATCCGCGACCGCAACCGCGCCGGCTGTTTCCTGACCATGATGCTGGCCGTCGTCGGCATGTTCGGGATGTTCCTGTTCATGACCTACTACCTCCAGGTCGTCCTCGGCTACTCCCCCGTGCGGACCGGTCTGGCCTTCCTGCCGCTGACCGCCTCGATCGTCATCGGCTCCACCCAGATCTCGGCCCGCCTGCTGCGCCGCGTGGGCCCGCGCATGCTGATGGCCCCCGGCATGTTCCTCGCCTCCGGCGGCATGGTGGTCCTCACCCGGATGACGGTGCACTCGCAGTACGTCACGGAGATCCTGCCCGCGCTGGTGCTCATGGGCCTCGGCATGGGCCTGACGTTCATGCCGGTCTTCTCCACGGCCACCGCCGGAGTCGCCCCCCGGGACTCCGGCGTGACCTCCGCGACGGTCAACACCTCGCAGCAGGTGGGCGGCTCGATCGGCACGGCGCTCCTCAACACCGTCGCCACCAGCGCCAGCGCCTCCTACATCACCTCCCACCTCACCGATCCGTCCCGGAGGGCGGCGGTCGTCCGGGAGGGCATCGTCCACGGCTACACGGTCGCCATCTGGCTGGCCGCCGGCATCATGCTGCTGGCGGGTCTGATCGCGGGCCTGATGGTGACGGCCAAGGCCCCGAACCACGGCACTCCGGCCGACCGGCCGGTGCCGGAACCGGTGGCCTGAGGACCGGTGGCCTGAGGACCGGTGACCTGAGGACCGGTGTCCCAACGCTCCGGTGGCCTGAGGACCGGTGGCCCGGGGGCGAGGCGGCCCGCCGTCCGCGGGCCCGCGACCGTCCGTCCGGCCCCGCCGACCCGCTTCCGCCGCCGGAGCGTTGGGGCACGGGTGCCGAGGGGAGCGAACGCCCCGGCGACGCGCCGCCCGCGTACCGCTCCGCCCGCGCAGTCGCTCACACCGAGGCCCCGGGCGCGTACCGGACGGGAGCCCCGGGGCACGTGCCCGACAGCCACCAGCCGCCACACCCGGCACATCACCACCCGGCACATCACCCCAGGGCCCCGGCGCCCCGGGTGCCGGAACGTGAAATCCGGGTGTCCGCGGCGTCGTACGCCGGTACCGTCGTCCGGTGTGATCGACGTTCCGGACGCGCTCGCGGTGTCACAGGCGAAGTACAACGGTGCGGCGGGCCGCGCCTTCGTCGACGCGCTGCCCGACGCGGCGGCCGGCTTCCTGGACCGCTGGGAGCTGCGCCTCGACGGTCCGTCGATGCACGGCTGGGCGGCCCTGGTGCTGCCCGTCGTACGGCGCCGGGACGACACCCCGGCCGTGCTCAAGCTCCAGCTCGTCGACGCGGAGACCGAGGGCGAGCCCGTCGCCCTGCGGGTGTGGGACGGCGACGGGGCGGTACGGCTGCTCGACCACGACGCGGCCACCGGCACCATGCTCCTGGAGCGCCTCGATCCGACCCGCATGCTCAGCCACGTCGAGGACTCCCGCGAGGCCGTCCTCGTCATCGCCCGGCTGCTCGCCCACCTCACCTCGACCCCCGCCCCGCCCGGCCTGCGCGGGCTCGGTGACATCACGCGGGGCATGCTGGAGCGGACGCCGTGGGCCCTGGAGCGCATCCCGGACCCGGCGGACCGCCGCCTGGTCGCCGACTGCGCCGCCGCCGTGCGCGAGGTCGCGGACGAGCCCGGCGACCGGCTGCTCCACTGGGACCTGCACTACGAGAACGTCCTCGCCTCCGACCGCGCCCCCTGGCTCGCCATCGACCCCAATCCGCTGGCCGGCGACCCCTGCTTCGACCTGCTGCCCGCCCTCCACAACCGCTACGACCCGGGCGAGACACAGTGGCGTTTCGACGCCATGACCGACGTCCTCGCACTGGACCGGGAGCGGGCCCGCGCCTGGACCCTCGGCCGCGTCCTGCAGAACTGCCTGTGGTCCGTGGAGGACGGCGACCCGCTGGAGGAGGAGCAGCTGGGCATCGGGCGGCACCTGCGGGCCATGTGAACCGTCGACGGCACCGCGGGCGGCCCCGGGCTCCGCACCGGCACAGGGCGGCCGGCGGTGGGCGCGGGTCAGTGCGGGCACGTGCGGCGGGCTTCCTGGGGCTGGGGCCGGCCGCGCTCGCGCTCCTGTTGCAGCGCGGCCGGCAGTTCCGCCCGACGGCGAATGCGCAGCTTCCGGTACGTGCTGGTCAGGTGGGTCTCCACGGTGCGGCGGGCCAGGTGCAGCAGGTCGGCGATCTCGGTGTTCGTCCGGCCGTCGGCGGCGAGTTCGGCGATGCGGCGTTCGCTGCCGGTCAGCACCCCGGAGCCGGTGCGGGCCGTCACCGGCCCCCGGGCGCCGCCCTCGCGCAGGGCCTGCCCGGCGAGCGCGAGCAGCCGCAGGGCGCCCCTGCGTTCGGCCAGGTCCGCCGCCTCCCGCAGACACGCGCGGGCCCGGCCGCGTTCGCCGGCGGCCATGAGCTGACGCCCCTGCGCGAGCAGCGCCCGGGCCAGCTCCGTGTCGACGTCGGCCGGCGAGTCCCGCAGGGTCCGTACGGCCTCCTCGGCCAGCTCCAGGCCGCGCCGCCCGCCGGTCGCGGTGCCCAGCACGCGCAGGGCGCGGCCCACCGTGCGCGGGGTGTTCCACAGCCGGGCCAGCCGCAGTTCCTCCGTCACCAGGTCGAGCGCCTCCTGGCCGCCGCCCAGCGCCAGCCGGCACTCCGCGACCGCCGTCCGCCACGGGGTGACGACCGGGCTGACCACCTCGCGCGCCGACTGGCGGCGGCCGCACTCCAGGAAGTCGTGGAGCGCGCCCGCCGGATCGCCGGTGGCCGCCCGCAGCACGCCCCGCGCGTAGAGGAAGCGGTTCAGCTCCCAGTTCTCCGGTACTTCCCGCAGGTCGAACCGCTCGGCGAACCGCTGCGCCTCCTCGGCGCGGCCGGTCTCGACGAGGGCCATCACGGCGTGGGCGTCCCGGTTGGAGGGTCCGGTGCGCGGGCGGGCCGGGTGCCACGCCGCGTCGGTGCCGGGCTCGGTGGCGAGCAGGCGGGCGTAGTCGCCGCGGGCCGCGGCGATGTCGGCCCGGGTGTTGAGGAGCGCGTGCTGCATCGGGTGGAGCAGCGCGGGGTGCTGCCCGGCCAGCCCCCGCTCCACGAGCCGGTCCGCCTCGTCGAGTTCGTCGGACCACTGGGCGACCGCGGCGGCCGTGCCCAGCAGGAACGGCTCCGCGAGCGGGTCGGTGGGCTGCGCGAGCAGCGCCCGTATCCGCCTCATCGCCTCCTGGGCCGATATCAGCCCGGCCGTGGACGCGTACCGCACGAGCAGAGCCTGTCCGGCGGTGCCCACCAGCTCCGGGGAGCGCTCGCCGGTCTCGCACAGCCACCGGTACACCTCCCGCCGGGTCGCCAGGTCCTCGTCGGACAGCAGCGCGCCGGCGGCCTGCACGGTGCGGGCCAGGTCCGGGTGGCCGGAGAGCCGGCCCTCCGTACGGCGCAGCACCTCCATGGCCGTACGGATCTCGCCGCGGGCGGCCAGGGCGGTGCCGAGGGCGACGGCCGTACGCACCCGGTCGCGGGGTCCGGCCGGCAGGTGCTGGGCCTCGGCGAGGCGCGCGATGGCCGCCGGGGCGTCGGCCGACGCGTACTCCAGGGAGCCCAGTTCGGTCAGCAGCCGCTGGCGGAGGTCGTCGCGCAGCGGCTCGTCCAGCGCCCGGCGGAGGTAGCCGACGGCGTCGCCGGGCCGGGCGTCGTGCACGGCGACCGTGGCCGCGTCCCGCAGGACGCGCAGGGCCCAGGGCAGCCCGACGGCCGGGGTCCGCAGCAGGTGCCGGGCGACCGCCTCGACCCGGTCGCCCCGGCGCAGCATCGCCTCCGCCGCCGCCCGGTGCGCCGCCTCCCGGCGGGGCCGGGGCCAGCCAGTCAGCACGGCGTCGCGCAGCAGGGGATGCGCGTACCGGGGACGGCCGGTGGCGTCGGGGCGCAGCAGACCGAGCCGGGTCATGGCGGCGATCCAGCCGGCGACCCGCGCGGGGTCGGCGCCGGCCGCCTCGGCGAGGAGGTCGACCGGATCGCCACCGGCGGCCTCGGCCGGCGTGACCGGTGGCACGTGGGCATGCCCGGCCCGCCCGTGTCCGCGCGGCGGCTTGGCCGGGGCGCCCTCCGGGCCCTGGGGCCAGGCCTGTTCCAGCGCCGCGAGGCACCGCGCCACGTCGGCCGTCCCGGTCCCGGCGCTGTTCAGCCACCAGGAGACGGCCGACGGGTAGGCCCCGGGGTACAGCGCGGCGCAGGTGTCGGGCAGGGGCGGGGGGCCGTCGGACACGGCGCCGCCCTGGCGGGGGGAGCCGTCGAGGTCGTCGAGCAGGGCGTGCAGCAGCAGCGGACTGCCGGCACCGGCCCGTACGCACTCCGCCGTCCAGTACGGTCCGGCCGCGGGGAAGGCGGCCCGGACCAGCCCGGCCGCCGCCGCGTCGCTGAGCGGGGCGAGGGTGTGGGTGCGCACGAGGGACGGCGACAGGGCCTGGGTGAGTCCGGCGGGCCGCGGCTCGATGTCGTACTGGCTGCGCTCGGTGGCCACCAGCAGTACCGGTAACCGGTCGACGCGCCGGGCCGCCTCCACCAGCCAGCGGCGCGAGGCCTCGTCGGCGAGGTGGACGTCGTCCACGGCGACCAGCAGCGGGCACTCGGCCGCGTACGAGCGCAGCAGCCGCCAGAGCCGGGCCGCGCTGCCGCGGTCGTCGCCGCCGGGTGCCGTGTCGGTGAACTCGGGCACCGGGCCCAGGAGATGGAGGATCGTGGCGAAGGGCACCCCGGTGTCCTCGGGCGAGCAGCGCGCCCGCAGCACCCGCAGGCCCCGGTCCGCGGCGTGCCGGACGGCGGCCTCCAGTACGGCGGTGCGGCCGGTGCCGGTGGCGCCGCGCAGCAGGACGAGGCCGCCGGTGCCGGCCCGGGCGCGCTCGGTCTCGGCCGCGAGCAGCGCCCGGGCGTCGTCGCGTTCGCGGAGCGGTCCGGTCATCGGTGCCTCCTGTGGTGGATGACGCTCCCTCGGCCTGTGAGACGTGGGAATGCGGACGACGGTGGTGTGAAGTGGCCCACCCGGGGGAATGAAGTCCCGTGGACGGGCCGGTTGCTGTGGCGATGCTCACGGTGGTGCCCGTGGGGCGCCACGGACCCGCCCACCCTTGCGCGGGCCCCTTCTGACCTGCTGAAACGCGCGCCCGGCGACCACATTGCGGGGATCGCCGCACTGTTCTCGTGGTACGTCTCGTGGTGCTCCACGATTGCGCGGTCCCAGCAGTCCCAGAAGTGTGGGACACGCTCATCCGCCGCAGCCCTGCGCCGAACGGCGGGCTCGTGAACAGGGGGGAAACGGTTGCTGAACTCACCCCGGACCACCGCCACGTCCACCGTCGAGGCGGTCGCGGCCATCGGAACCGCCGGAACCACCGGCTCCATCGGCATCTCCGGACACCGCGTACCGGTGACGGTGAGCGCACCGGACCCGATCAGCCGCGAGGGCGCGATCAGCCAGTTGCGCCGGCACCCGGAGATCGACCTGCGCGAGGAGACCGGCCCCGGCACGGTGGCCCTGCTCATCGAGGACGCGCTGGACGAGGCGGCGCTCACCCGGTTGCGCCGGATCGTGCGCAGCGAGGGTGCGCGCGCCGTCCTCGTGGTGGGCGCGATCCGCGAGAACGAGTTGCTGGACGTCGTCGAGTGCGGCGTCGGAGCCATCGTCTGGCGCCACGAGGCCACCGCCCACCGGCTGGTGCAGGCGGTGCTGGCCGCCTCCCGCGGCGACGGCGACCTGCCCGCGGACCTGCTCGGCCGGCTCATCAGCCAGGTGGGCACGCTGCACCGGGGCGCGGCGGGACGCCCCGGCGCCCCCTCGCTGGGCCTCGCCCCCCGTGAGGTGGACGTCCTGCGACTGGTCGCCGAGGGCCTCGACACCGGAGAGATCGCCGGCAAGTTGTCCTACTCCGAACGGACCGTCAAGAACGTCATGCACGGACTCACCACACGGCTTCATCTGCGCAACCGCGCGCACGCCGTGGCCTATGCCCTGCGGGAAGGCTACATCTGACCGAACGGGCAACGGAACGCGGCCTTCCTGGGCCGCACGGGCAGGCCGGGCTGCCCGGCCGCCGTCCCCGGCACGCCTGCGGACGGGACGGCACCCGGGGCACGATCGGTGACGAACGGCAGCGGGCGGAACGGCAGTACGGCCAGAGCGGGAGCGCGAGTGTGATCCACGAGGTGGACGAGGTCCTCAAAGGGCTCCTCGGCGGCGGGGCGTTGAAGGGCTCGGGCATCGACGTGTCCTTCGAGGCACCCACGCGTGACTGGGCGGCCCGGCGCAACGCCCCCGTGGTCAACTCGTACCTGTACGACATCCGGGAGGACGTGGGCCGGCGTCAGCGCGGCCACGTGCCGGTGCACGACGAGCGCGACATCGTGGTGCGCCGCCGCCGGCCGCCGCGCTGGTTCCGGCTGGCGTACCTGGTGACGGCCTGGACGAAGAACCCGCAGGACGAACACCGGCTGCTCTCCGCGGTCCTGGCGAGCCTGCTGACACGCGAGATCCTGCCGCCCGCCGAACTCCCCGCCTCCCTGGCGGCGCTGGGCCTGTCGGTGCCGGTGACGGTGTCCGGCACCCAGACGGAGTCCCGTTCCTTCGCCGAGATCTGGTCCGCCCTGGGCGGCGAGCTGAAGCCCTCCCTGGACGTGGTGGTGACCGTGCCCTTCCCGGCCTTCCCGGAGTACGACGCCGGTCCCCCGGTCACCGAGGGCGCGACGATCCGGGTACGCACCATGGACGACGACCCGGCGGAGACCACCGGACGCTCCCACCGTCCCCACCAGGTGGCGGCCGCCCGCGCCGCCCGCCGTCCGAACCCCCGATGAACGTCCCGCACGCCGTCACGAGGGGCCCGTCACCCGGCCCGGGCGGGAACGACCCCGGTGCCCCGGCACCCGGCACGTACGCCGCGGGTTCCCCGGACCCTGCGCCGGGCACACACACCGACGGCCCCGTGACCCCGGCACCGGACGCCCAGGACGACGGGCGCGGGGATGCCCCGGCACCCGGCCCGGACACCGACGCACCCCGAACCCCGACGCCACCCATGCCGGACGACGCCCTCAGCTCCCTCAACGCCCCGACGCCACCCATGCCGAACGACACCACCGACGCCCCCGCCCCGGACGCGTACGCCGATCCCGCCCACGCACTCCTCGCCCACCTCGCCGGCCTGCGGGAACGAGTGGCCGCGCTGGTCGAGAGCCGCGCCGACGGCGACCCCACGGCCGACGACCCGCTGCGCGGCCTGTACCTGTCCGACGAGGCCGTACGCCACCTGCTGCGCACCTGGCCGTCCGGTGAGGCCGCCGACGCCGGCCCACCGCGCCTGCCCGCCGACGGGCCGGCCGGACCGGGTGACCGGCTGGTGCGGCTGGCCGGGCGGCTCAGGCTGACCGAGCTGGACACCGCCGTCCTGCTCATCGCCCTCGCCCCCGACGTCGACCGCACCTTCGAGCCGCTCTACGGCTACCTCAACGACGACGTGAGCCGCCGGCGCGCCACCGTGGGCCTCGCCCTCGACCTGTGCGGGGTGCCCGCGCACACGTCGGCGGCCCGCGCCCGTCTGCACGCCTCGGCACCGCTGCGCGCCCTCGGCCTGCTGGAGGTCGAGGAGCCCGAGCGTCCCTTCCTGACCCGTTCCCTGCGCGTGCCCGACCGGCTGATCGGACACCTCCTCGGCGACGACACCCCGGACGCCGCGCTCGTCGGCCGGCTGCGCCCGATGCCGGAACCGCTGCCCGCCGACCCCGACGCCGAGGACTTCGCGCACCGGCTGGCCGCTCGCCTCCAGGACGGCCCGCTCACCGCCTACCTGCGCGAACAGCGCGAGGGCGACGGACTGGCCGCCCTCGCCGCCGCACTGCGCGCCGCGGGACTCGACGCCCTGCGCTGCTCCGGCGCCGAGGACCACGTCCCCGAACTGCTGCGCGAGGCCCGCCTCGGCGGCCGGGCCGTCGTGGTGTCGGGTCTGCCGGAGCGGCCGGGCCCGCTGCTGCGGGCGCTGACCGCCGCGACGGACGTGACCGTGCTGCTGACGGACCCCCGCCCGTACGACCCGCACTGGTCCCCCGACGACCCCCTGGTCCTCGACGCGCCGGGCCGCCGGGCCGGTGGCGCGAGCGCCTGGCAGGCCGCGCTCGGCCCGGACGCCGACGGCTTCGACCTGGCCGCCACCGTCGCCCCGTACCGCCTGGGCGGGGACCGGATCCAGCGGGCCGCGCACACGGCCCGCGGCCTCGCCGCCTTCGACGGCGGCCCGGTCACCGCCGACCACGTCCGGCTCGCCGCCCGCCGCCAGTCGGCCTCCGGCCTGGAAAGCCATGCCCGCCGGATCCGGCCCGCCGTGGACTGGCGGGACCTGGTCCTGCCCGAAGCGCCCCTCACCCAGCTGCGCGAACTCGCCCTGCGCGCCCGCCACCGCGACCGCGTCCTCGGCGACTGGCGGCTCAGCGCGGGCGGCGGGCGCGGCCGGGGCGTCCTCGGGCTGTTCGCGGGCGAGTCCGGCACCGGCAAGACCCTGTCGGCGGAGGTGGTCGCGGCGGAACTGGGCCTCGACCTCTACGTCGTCCAGCTGTCGTCGATCGTGGACAAGTACGTCGGCGAGACGGAGAAGAACCTCGAACGGATCTTCACGGAGGCCGACCGCACCGACGCCGTGCTCCTCTTCGACGAGGCCGACGCCGTCTTCGGCAAGCGCTCCGAGGTCAAGGACTCGCACGACAAGTACGCCAACATGGAGAGCGCCTACCTGCTCCAGCGCCTGGAGTCCTTCGACGGCATCGCCCTGCTCACCACCAACCTGCGCGCCAACATCGACGAGGCGTTCACCCGGCGCCTGGACCTGGTGGTCGACTTCCCGTTCCCGGACCCCGGGCAGCGCCTGGCGCTGTGGCGGCACGGCCTGTCGCACGTCCCGTCCGCGGAGGACATCGACCTGGACCCGCTGGCCCGGGACTTCGAGCTGGCCGGCGGTTCGATCCGCAGCGCGGTGGTCACCGCCGCCTACCTCGCCGCCGGACGCGGGGACAAGGTGACGGCGGGCGACCTCCTGGAGGGCGCCCGCCGGGAGTACCGCAAGGCGGGGCGGCTGGTGCCGGGCGAGGCCAGCTGGTAGCGGTGGCGGACCACCGCCCCGCCCGCCTCGGCACCCCTGACGCGCCGCCGTTCAGCCGCGACCTTGGTGGCGGTGACAAAGTGCCCCGCTCAGTCCCGTCCCGTGAGGGCGGGGCTGAACGGGGCACTTCCGCCGATTGCCGCGGGGATCAGCTGTTGTCCGTCCGGACGATCTCCCACTCCGCGTCGTCGGAGCCGGCGCAGTCGAAGATCACCAGCTTGGCCTCGGCGACGCCGACGGCCGAGCCGGCGACGTCCAGGCACGCGTTGTTGCTGGCGAAGTTGCGGATCCAGTAGGCGCCGCTCTCCTGCTTCTCGACCCACCAGAGCTGGTTGTCCTTGGTGGTGCCGGCACAGGTGAACTCGGTGACGGGCGTCGTGTAGGGGTTCCCCCCGAGATTCGGGAGGTCCATGCAGAGCTGGTCCTTGACGTTCCGGATCTGGAAGAGCGCCGTCCCGCCGGGGCCGCCCTTCGGGTCCTTCACCTCCAGGTCCCAGAGCTGGTTGTCGGCGTCGGTCGGGTTGCAGTCGGACTGCCAGACGGGGCCGTCGATCGTCCCCATGTCCCGTCCCGGGAGTTCGGCACAGAGCGTGGTGGTGGTGTTGCGCAGCAGGACGTTGCTGGCGGGCACCACGGCCGGCTCCGCGTCGGGCTTCTTGGGCTGCTCCTTCTCGCCGCCCCCGCCGCCGCCACCGCCGCCGTCACCCTTGTCGTCTCCGCCGCCACCGCCGTCGTTCTTCGGTTCGTCGGACTGGGGCTGCTCGGGCGGCGCCTGGACCGGCGACTCGGCCCCGTTGGGCGGCGGCGCCTGCAACGGGGCACTGGCACTGGGACTCGGAGCCAGCGCCGTACCCGCCTGCTGGACCTGCTCGGTGGCACTGGTACGGACCTGGGGCTTGTACGCGATCCAGATCATCACGAACGCGATCGCCAGCGCCACGAAGATACCGAAGAACGTCGCCAGCCAGCGCGGCAGGAACCCCCGCTGGATGTACGTACCCTCCACATCCGTCGGCTCGACCCCGGAGCGCCGCACCGCCAGCGTGTACGGCCGCTCCTCCTTCGCCCCGAACCAGATGATCTGCCGCGGCTTCAACGTCGTCTCGACGAACGCCGCACGCCCCGGCTCGATCTGCACGTTCCCCGGCCGGATCTCGTACGACAGGTGATCACCGGTGTCACTGCCCGACACCGACGCCGTCACCTTCGTATTACCGAGATTGTCCACCGCCAGCCTCGGACGCCCCCGGAACCTGCCCTTCACCGTCGGCGGCACCAGCTCCGCCCGCACCTCCGTGAACGGCGTGATCGTCAGGTTCCCCTCCGGAACCGTCACCGCGTCCGGGTGCTCCGTCGGCGTGATCCGCACCGCATACGGATTCGGACCCGCCGTCGCGTCGGACGTCCGGGGAGGAGCGAACGTCAGCTCCACCGTCCCCGTCGTCCCCGGATACAACCGCAACGTCGGCGGCTCGACCGTCGTCCAGGGAGCCACGTCCCCGACGGGCTCGAACCGGTATTCGTCCACCACATCACCGGTATTACGCACCCTCAGGCGCACACGCGTGCTGCTGCCGGGGTCTACGGTGGCGGACGCGGGCTCCAGCGAAGTCCATAGGCTCACACGGCGAGGCTACGGGCGGACCCCGGACCCGTCAGCAGACCTCGGGGCAATACTGCTTGCCCGGAGGTACCTGATGTCCCGGATGCCCGGCCCCCTCGGCCCCGCGGACAGTCGCTGCCGAAGTACCGCCACTGCGCGGGCTCGGTGCGGCCCTGCCGCAGCCGGCCCTTGTCCTTCACGTGGGTGTCGGGGCGGACGGTGCCCTTCCCGGTCTTGAGGGGGAACCGTGCCTGATCAGTGAGCGGGAGGGAGTCCTGGACCCGGGCCTGGTCGACTGGCGCGTCCCGAACGGTCGTGGATGCGCCGGTCACCCGCGTTCGCTCCGCGTCCGGCGGCACGGATCGTGTCCGTGGTCCGGGGTGCGGGGGCGGGTTTCCTCACGCCCCGGGGTGTCGGGTGCGGCCCGGACGGTCCGATGCCCCACACGATCACTCCGGCCGTGCGGGGGCGGTGCCGTCCGACGCCGCACCGGATGTCCCAGGGCGCGTCGTGCGAACGCCACGGCGGCTGCGTCGTGACGGGTGTTTGCGGCGAGAGGGAGGCCCCGGGGCCTGTCCCAGAGCCCGAGGCAGAGCCGGCTGCCCGAAAGGGCACCCCCGGCGGGCGGCGCGGACGGCTACAGCGGGGACTGTCCCCGGGCCATGCGCTCACCGACCTGCTCGGCCTCGATCTCCTCGGAGTGGTTCGGGTCGGAGACGGACTCGCCGAAGCCGTTGTCGGTGCCCGCCACCTTGCCCTGGGACTGCTGGTAGACGTGGTGGATCTCGTGGTAGAACTTCGCGTCGTCCAGGGCCCGCTGGGCGACGATGTGGGCGCCGGTGGTGTAGGCGATCGCGTTGAGGCCCCTGGCCGAACGCTGCGCCACCGGGTTGTCGTGCATCTTGACGTGCCCGAAGCTCATCCCGTAGGTCTGCTCGGCGGTCTCGCGGATGCGGGCGGGCAACGGCTTGCCGGGCGTGCTGATCGCCTCGTCCACCGACACCCGCGGTTCCTCGAAGAAGCCGCTCTCCACCGACACCCGCCGCTGCACGTCGGCGGTGTCGGCCTCGTCCTGGGCGTGGCCGCAGCCGGGGCCGTGCTCGTGCCGGGCCCGCTGGACGGCACGGGCCACGGCCGCGTTCCCGGCCTGGTTCTGGAGTGCCAGCATCCGGCCGGCCGTGCTGCCCGGCATGGCGGAGCTGCGGGCCGGGCTCTGCTTGCCGGCCTGCTGGGCAGCCTGTGTTTCGTGTGCGCGCACAACGCTCCCTCGGCAGGTGCTGGGTCGGCACGTGATGACGGCGCTCCCCGCAGGTTTACCCGGCCCGCCCGCCCGGCGCAACGCCCGTGAGGGCAGGCGCGGGGGCAGACCGGTACGGGAGGACACCGCCGGTGCGTCCGTCCTCGGGCATCCCGTACCCGTCAGGCCGAGGAGAGCTGGTTGGCGATCTCCTTCTCCCAGGCGGCCTGCTGCCCGGGGTCGTTGAGCGAGTCCTCCCACTCCTTCTGCGAGCGTCCGTGACGGTCCGGGCCCGCCTTGAGGACCAGGAGCAGCGCACGTGCCGACGCGCGGACATCGGCGGGTACGTCCCTGCCCACACGGACGTCCGGCCCGGCCGCCAGTGCGTAGAGCTCCTGCGCCATGAACTGGCGCTCGCCCTGCGGGACGGACTTCGTCACCTTGAAGAACTCCGCCACGGCGTCGCGCCGTCGGGCGCCTCCGGCCGCGGACGCCCCCGGCCTGTCCGTCCCGGTCTCGCCCTCGGCCAGCGTGGGCCGGGCCCACCGGTCGGGATGCCGCGCCGCCACGTACCGGTTGGAGCCCGCCCGGGCCCCCTTGTAGAGAGCGTTGCCGAGCAGGAAGGCCGCCGCCACGCCGGCCACCGCGGGTGCGGCCGGGCCACTGACCGCTCCGGCGGCCGCCGCGATCGCCAGACCGCCACCGGCGGTCCGCACCGAGTTGCCTCCCAGGTTGGTGATGCGCTTGGCCAGTTTGGTGTGCTGCTTGTGCCGTGCGTACCGGCCGATGCCTGCCAGGTACGCCTCCAGCTGCTGGGTGAGGACGGCGACCTCCTGTCCGAAGCGCGCGATGTCCTCGTCCCTGGCTGCCCCGAGACCGAGCAGCCGGCGCGGAGGCAGGGCCCTGACCCGGTCCAGCCCCGTCTGCGCCTTCCCCAGGCCGTCGAGTACGTCCTGGAGTCTCGCCTCGTTCCGCCGCACCTCGTCGGGCGCTTCCTGGACCACCTTCTTGAGTTCGCGGTCCTTGTCGTAGGTCCGCCAGACGGCGGCGGCCTCGCGGACGGCTATCAGCGCCGAATAGAACACGGTGGCCCCGCCGGCCACTTCGCCGAGGGCGGGCACCCCGTCCAGCCGGCCGGCGTTTCTCACCGCGGCGTTGGCCATGCCCGCGGCGTCGCCGACGACCATGCCGGAGTTCTGTGCCGCACCGAGCGTCTTCCCCTTCACGTCCTTCCTGGACTTGTGGGATTCCGGCCCGACGGCCTTACGGTCCTTGTAGCCGGCCCTCAGGGTGCGCAGGTCGTTGAACAGGCCCAGGGAATCGGTCACGATGTTGATCCCGGTGCCGACCTGTCCCTGGACGGCGGTGGCCTGTACCTGGTCCGCGTTCGACGTGGCCTGCCCGTGCAGCCGGACTCCGCCCTCCGCGGGCGCGTTGAGGCGGGTGGCCATCGTGTCGGGAACGTCGATGACCTTCTTGGACTTGTCGGCCTTCGAGGTGCCGAAGAGCTGCTCGATCTTCGCGTTGACCTGCTTGAGCTTCTCCCCGGTCCCGAAGAGGCGCCGCATCGCTCCTCGCTGCCGCTGCTCCCCCGCGGTCACTTCCGTCTCTTCCGGCTGCCGCCCCTCCCCTTCGGCCGCCGCCTCCGGCCGGCGACGCCGCTCCGCCGCCGCGGCCGCCAGCTCCGCCCGCCGACGCCGCTCGTCCCCTGCCGTCGCCTGCGCCTCTTCCGGCTGCCGGGTCTCCCCCTCGGCCGCCGCCTCCGGCCGGCGACGCCGCTCCGCCGCCGCGGCCGCCAGCTCCGCCCGCCGACGCCGCTCCTCTCCCCCGGCGACTTCCTCCCGGCCGGGAGCACCGGTCGCCCGCTGTATCGCCGTGGCGACGGCTCTGTTCCCCGCCCTGGCCTGCAACGAGGCCAGGGGAGGCTGCGGCCCCCGAGGGCGGTGCCGAGCCGGGGAGGCAGTGCCCGTGCGACGTGTCTGCGTGTCGTGCAAGCGGTCCGGCACGGGCAACTCCTTCTGCAGGAATCGGGCTGCATCAGCGCTTGAGGACCGACAGGGCGTGCTCGGCCGCACCGGGACGACGCGTCCCGGACCGGAACATGGCCACGAGATGACATCCTGGCGAACTGACACTCAACACACGCTGTTGAAGCAGAAACGACGGCTGTCCACCAGGGAACGACGGGGAGTCTGCCCCAACGGGCACGACCAAGGGCAACCAACGTGCCCCGCGCCCGGCACCCCGGGACGTTTCGACGGCGGCAACGCGCGCGCGAGGCTGAGGGGCGTCCTGTCTCGTACCCCGAGGAGAGCAGAGCATGCCGTCCTACCTGTCGCCCGGCGTCTACGTCGAGGAGGTGGCCAGCGGCTCGCGCCCGATCGAGGGAGTGGGCACCTCGGTGGCGGCCTTCGTCGGTCTCGCCCCGACCGGCCCCCTGAACGAGCCCACGCTGGTGACCAACTGGACGCAGTACGTCGCGGCCTTCGGTGACTTCACCGGCGGGTACTACCTCGCGCACTCCGTCTACGGCTTCTTCAACAACGGTGGCTCCGCCGCCTACGTCGTCCGTGTCGGCGGCTCGGCCGAGGACGCCGCCGTCAGCGACGCCGCGGACGGCACCACCGCTCCCGCCGCCGTGACCGGGGGCGCCGCCAAGGCCGCGCTGCCCGCCGCCGAGCCCAAGCAGCTCGGCACGTTCGCCGTGACGGCCACCGCCGCCGGCCAGCACGGCCCGCTGACCGTCGAGGTCGCCGACCCCGAGGGCGAGGGCCCCGCCGAGCGCTTCAAGCTGATCGTCAAGGACGGCGACAAGCCGGTCGAGACCTTCGACGTGAGCGCCAAGAAGGGCAACCGCTCCTACGTCGTCACGCAGGTCAAGGAGCGCTCCAAGCTCATCACCGTGACCGAGGCCGCGCCGTCCGCGCAGCTCGTCCGTCCGGAGAACCAGACCCTGACGCTGCCCGCGCCGCCGTCCACCGCGCCCGCCGTTCCGGCCGGCCAGGGCGAGAGCGCACACCCCGGCCCCGCCGAGTACCTCGGCGACTCCGCCGACCGCACCGGCTTCGGCGGCCTGGAGTCGATCGACGAGATCTCCATGGTCGCGGTGCCCGACCTGATGGCCGCCTACCAGCGCGGCGCGATCGACCTGGAGGCCGTCAAGGCCGTCCAGCTCGGTCTCATCGCCCACTGCGAGCTGATGGGCGACCGCGTCGCCATCATCGACCCGCCGCCCGGTCAGAACGCCCGTCAGATCCGCGTCTGGCGCCAGGAGACGGCCGGTTACGACTCCAAGTACGCGGCTCTGTACTACCCCTGGATCAAGTCCTTCGACCCGGCCACCGGCCAGTCCCGCCTGGTCCCGCCGAGCGGCCACGTCGCCGGCATCTGGGCCCGCAACGACTTCGAGCGCGGTGTGCACAAGGCCCCCGCCAACGAGGTCGTCCGCGGCGCCGTCGACCTCGAGCTGCAGATCACCCGCGGCGAGCAGGACCTGCTCAACCCGATCGGCGTCAACTGCATCCGCTCCTTCCCCGGCCGCGGCATCCGCGTCTGGGGCGCCCGCACCCTCTCCTCCGACCCGGCGTGGCGTTACCTGAACATCCGCCGGTACTTCAACTACCTGGAGGAGTCGATCCTGATCGGCACCCAGTGGGTGGTGTTCGAGCCGAACGACCACAACCTCTGGGCCCGCATCCGTCGTAACGTCTCCGCGTTCCTGGTCAACGAGTGGCGCAGCGGCGCCCTGTTCGGCCAGAGCCCGGCAGAGGCCTACTACGTCAAGTGCGACGAGGAGACCAACCCGCCGGAGTCGGTCGACCTCGGCCGGGTCGTGTGCGAGATCGGCATCGCGCCGGTCAAGCCCGCCGAGTTCGTGATCTTCCGGCTCGCCCAGTTCTCCAGCGGCAGCGGGGAGCTGGAGGAGTAGCCCTCGCGTTCTCCGCCTCTTCGATCCGCCTCCCCCAGCTCCCTAGAAGGACAGCGAACTCATGGCTCTGATGCAGGGTGACTCCCTCACCGGAAACAATTTCGGGCTCCAGATCGACGGAGTGATGGTCGAGTACCTCGCCGAGGTCAGCGGCCTCACCATCGAACAGGAGGTCATCAGGCACGTACAGAACAACAGCGCGACCGGCAAGCTCGAGGTCGCCGTGATGCCCGGCAACAAGAAGGACGGTCAGTGCACCGTCGTACGGGGCATGACCCAGTCCGCGTCGTTCACCCAGTGGATCAACGACTCCATCAACGGCCGGATGGCCTCGGCGCGCAAGAACGCCTCCATCATCCTGATGGACGCCGAGGACACCCCGGTCAAGCGCTACAACCTGCGCAACGCCTGGTGCAGCAAGATCGACGCGAGCTCGCTGAAGGCCGGCGACACCTCCGCGCTGACCGAGACCGTCACCATCGTGTTCGAAGAAGTGGAAGTCGAGTAATGCGACGCGCGGCCGGCCGGGCGCCCAGCGCGGCGCCCCAGGCCCCCCAGACTGCGGCGGCGGAAGCGGACTTCCCCCGTTCGGCTCCCGCCGCCGCGCCGACGGAGGCACCGGCCGGTCCTCCGGCCGACCCGGCACCGCGCCGGCAACTGCGCACCGAGTTCCCCTTCGAGCTGCCGCGCGGGTACGTCGACGACTCGGGCACGGTGCACCGGGACGGCGTGATGCGCCTGTCGACGGCACGGGACGAACTGATCCCGCTGCGCGACGTGCGGGTGCAGGAGAACCCGGCGTACCTGTCGGTGGTGCTGCTCGGCCGGGTCATCACCCGGCTGGGCACGCTGTCGTCGGTGCACGACGGGATCGTGGAGAACATGTTCGCCTCCGACCTGGCGTTCCTCCAGGACTTCTACCGCCAGATCAACGCGGAGGGCCACACCCGCGCGGCCGTCGAGTGCCCGCACTGCTCGGAGCCCTTCGAGGTCGAACTCGGCGGGAGCCGCCTGGGGGAATCGTGACGTACGCGACCGACCGGCTGCACGAGGAGATCGCGTACGTCGCCTACCACTTCCACTGGAGCCTGGAGGCGATCCTGGACCTGGAGCACCAGGACCGCCGCCGGTACACGGACCAGATCGCGTCCCTCGTGACGCGTGGCATGGCGGAGGGCTGATCAGTGGGATTCCTGGACCGGCTGCGGGGCCGTCGGAACGGCATCGCCGGGGACGGCATCGCCGGGGACGGCACGACGTCCCCGGCCGAGGCCGTGCCGGGCCCGGACACGGGCTCCGACATGGGCTCCGACGTGGGTTCCGACATGGGCTCCGACTTGGGCGGAAGTACGTCGCGTACGACCGGCCCGGCGCCCGTGGCCGCCGCCTGGACGGGCCTGCCGCCGATCCAGCGGGCGACGGGTTCGGCCCGCACGGGGGTCGCGGACGCCGGGTTCGGTGGCCGTCTGCCGACGTGGCAGAACCCGTCGTTCACGCGGGCGCCGTCCCCCGCCGTACTGAACCCGGCGACGGGTGACAGCCTGCTGTCCGGCGCCTTCGACGCGCCGGCCCACCCGGGAGGGACCACGCCGCTGTCGTCCCCGCCGGGCGCGCAGCCGGTCCAGCGGATGCCGGTCGCGCCCCTGCGGGCGCTACCGGCGGACCCCTCGGCTCCGGCCGTTCCCACGCCGGCCGTTCCCACGGAGGCCGCGCCGGGAGCACGGAGCGGTTCCTCCACGGCACCTGGAGCGCGCGCGGGTTCGTCCTCCACGCCGCGGACGCGGGGCGGTTCCTCCGCCACGCCGACGACCACGCCCTCGGCCACGCCCGTCCAGCGGTCGCGTTCCGCCGGGCCGGAGTCGTCCGCCGCGCCCGTGAACACCCCCGTCCAGCCGGCCCGCGGCGTACGGGTCACCCCGGTGCCGCCGCCCGCCGCACCCCACCCCCGCCAGGCCCTGACCAAGGCACCGTCCGGTGCGCCGGCCGTGCAGCGCCGGGCCCTGCCCGCGACCCGCCGGACCACCGACTCCCTCCCGGCGCCTTCCGGTACGGCACCCTCGTCGGCGGACGGCGACCGGGGGGACCCCGGCTCGGCCTCCGCCGGGGACGCCTCCCCGTCCCACCGGACCGACAGCACCACGGCGACCGCGCCCCCGGCGCCCGACGCCGCGGTGCAGCGGGCCGTACGCCCGACCGGCGCGGCGAGCACTCCTCCCGCCGGCCCTCCCGTGCAGCGAGCGGTGTCCCGCCGCGACGCCACCCCGGCTCCGGACACCGGGGCCCGGCGCACCGCCCGCACCACCTCCACCACTCCCACGGCGTCCGGCGGCGCAACGGCATCCGGCACGCCGGGCAGCGGCACCGCGTCGTCCGGCGCCCCGGTCCAGCGGGCCGCCGCACAGCCCGGCGCCCCCGGCACGGCACCGGTACGTGACAGCGGTACGGCACCCGGCACGCCGGTACAGCGCGCCGCGCGCCCGGCCGGCGCCAGCGCGGCGCCCGCACCGGGCAACGGCAGCGCGTCCGGCCCGCCCGCACAACGCGCCGCGGCACCGTCCACCCCGGCATCGGGCCCGGAGACCTCTCCGGCCCCTGGCCCGCAGGCCGCCCCCGCCGGGGACCGCCGGACCACCTCGCCGGACGCCGTGCCGGCCGCTCCCCCCGTGCAGCGAGCCGTGGCCAAGCCCGGCCCGGACCCCGCGCCCCGCACCTCCCGGCCCGGCGGCCGGACAACACCCGCGGCCGGCGCCGACACGACACCCGGTACGCCGGTGCGGCGAGCCGCCGTACGGCCGTCCGGCCCCGCGACGGGCGAACCCCCGGTGCAGCGGGCGGCCTCACGGCCCACGCCCGCCTCCGCCGGCACCGGCACGCCCGCACCCACCTCCGCGCCCGCGCAGGCCGGCCCCACCGCGCCCGACGGCGCCACGACCGACCACCCGGTACAGCGAGCGACGCCCCGCACCACCACGCCGGCGCCGGGGCCCGCGCCCGCCGAGGCCAAGCCCACGGACGACCGCCCGGTACAGCGAGCGACGCCCCGCCCCGCCACGCCCGCCTCCGGCACCGGCACCGGCACGCCACCCACCGGCCGCGCGGCGGCAACGCCGCCGTCGCCGTCGCCCTCGCCGTCGTCAGGCACCGCACCGGCCGGACCCCCGGTCCAGCGGGCCGTGTCCCCGCACGACCGTCGCCCCACCAGCCGACCGGCGTCCGCGCCCGCCGGCAGGACGTCGGACGACGCCCCGGTCCAGCGAGCGGT
>NZ_JAGMUE010000715.1:0-886 GCF_019049165.1 Streptomyces sp. AC627_RSS907 | reverse complement strand
CCCCCGAGCCGCGCGACGCCACCCCCCGCACCGGTACGGCACCGGGCAGCACCCCGCCCCCGCCGGTCCAGCGAGCCGTCGCCCGGACCACCCCGGCAGCGAGCACCGACGGCGGCGAGGCGACGCCCTCCCCCTCTCGTCCGACCGGTATTGGCGGCGCCACGGCGGCCCAGGCGTCCCCGACCCCTGCCCCGGCCTCCAACCAGCCCCCGGCGGTGACCGCCCGTTCCGTCACCCCGGCCGGTGCGCAGCCCCCCGTCCAGCGGCTTCGCGCGCAGGCACCTCAGCCCGCGCAGCCCTCGCAGACCCCCGCGTCCCGCCGCGCCCACCCCACGCCTGCCCAGGCGCCGGGCCCCGGCACACCGCAGTCGTCCCCGGTCCAGCGCGCGACGGCCCGTCCGGCCGGCACGCCGAGCACTCCTCCCGCCGGCCCGGCACCCGCGCCGCACCGCGACGCCCCCGTCGTCCCCGGGGCACCCGCGGTCCAGCGTGCGTCCCAGGGCCCCTCGGAACCGTCCGGACCGCCGGGACCGGCCGGTCCGTCCTCCGCCGCGGCCCCCGCCGCATCCGCGGCCGGTCATGCCGCCGGGACGACGGCGGTCCCCCCGGTCCAGCGAGGCCGGGAGCCGGGCGGGCCGGGACCGACGGCACCCGTCCAGCGCCGGACCGCGTCCCCCACCCCCGCCCAGCCAGTGCAGCGCAGCGCCACGGCGCCGCGTCCGGGCCTCGGCGCGCCCACGTCGTCCAAGCCGGCCGACGCCGTACGCCCGACCCCGGTGACCCCCAGCACCCCGCAGGCACCCCTGCCCTCCACCCCGGCACCGTCAGCGCGGCCCCCGCGCCGCTCGCCCCTCGGTGCCCCCCTCACCGCGGCCCCGGCCGACAC
>NZ_JAGMUE010000714.1:0-648 GCF_019049165.1 Streptomyces sp. AC627_RSS907 | reverse complement strand
CCGTTGTTCTGTACGAGGAAGACGACGGGCGCCCGCCAGACGGCGGCGAAGTTCAGCGCCTCGTGGAAGTCGCCCTCGCTGGTGCCCCCGTCGCCGACCATGGCCAGGGCGACCACGTCATCGCCCTTGAGGCGCGCCGCGTGCGCCAGCCCCACGGCGTGCGGCAGTTGGGTGGCCAGCGGCGTGCACAGCGGTGCCACCCGGTGTTCGCCCGGGTCGTAGCCGGTGTGCCAGTCGCCGCGCAGCAGCGTCAGCGCCTCCACCGGGTCGACCCCGCGGGCGATGACCGCGAGGGTGTCCCGGTAGCTGGGGAAAAGCCAGTCCTGGTCGGCGAGGGCGAGGCCCGCGGCGATCTCGCACGCCTCCTGACCGGTGGAGGAGGGGTAGACGGCCAGCCTGCCCTGCCGGGTCAACGCCGTGGCCTGCGCGTTGTACCGACGGCCACGCACCAACTCGGCGTAGAGCCGCAACAGCAACCCCGGATCGGCGTCGGCCACGGCGTCCGTGCCCAGGAGCCGATACGGCTCCGCGTCGGGGAGCAAGGGCGCGGGGTCGGTACGAGGCTGCCAGGCCGGTGGCGGGGTGGGCCGGTAGGAGCCGGGCTGCTCAAGGACCGTCATGTCGAGCACCTCCTCATGGGGCTGCATC
>NZ_JAGMUE010000713.1:0-552 GCF_019049165.1 Streptomyces sp. AC627_RSS907 | reverse complement strand
CTCCGGGGCGATGCCCGCCGCGCCCACGGTGCCGTCCAGGAGGTGGCCCGGCGGCGGCCTGCGCAGCCCGGACGTGCCCCGGCACAGCGCGTCGAAGAGCTTGTCGGCGCCACGGCCCAGCGGGGTGAAGGTGCCGAGCCCGGTGACGACGGGCCGCGCCCGCCCGGTGTCCGCGCTCACGCGGTCACCTGCCCGGCGACGCTCTCCCGGCCCAGCAACTCGCCGTCCAGGAAGCGCTGGCGCAGCAGGAACTTGCGCACCTTGCCGGTCGCCCCGAGCGGGATGCGCTCCGGGCTCACCACCACGACCCGCTCGACGGTGTCGGCCACGTGCGGTTCGAGGGCGGCGAGCACCTCGGGCGCCCGGTCGGCCTCCTGGTCGGCCCCCGGGTCGAGCACGAGCAGCACCGAGGTGATGACCCGCCCCTGGCTGGGCACCGCGACCACCGTGCACTCCCACACGTCGGCGCAGCCCGCGAGGACCCGCTCCTCGCACAGCATCGTGTAGAGCCGGTTGCCGTCGCCCAGGTCCACCGCGTCCACGGCCCGGTCG
>NZ_JAGMUE010000712.1:0-674 GCF_019049165.1 Streptomyces sp. AC627_RSS907 | reverse complement strand
GACAGAGACTGTCGTGGCCCGGCGTGGCGCCGCAGGAGTACCGTGCGGGGAGGGGTGGATGCCGAGGAGGGCCCGCATGCCTTACTCCAATGTTCCGACGAGCTTGCTAACAAATGGCCAGCGCCTTGCCCGTATAAGGGATCGCCGCCGGTGGACGCAGACTCGCCTCTCAACGGAGAGTGGCTATTCGCTATCCGCCGTGAAGAAGTTCGAGCAAGGGCGTCGTTCGCTGGATCGCGCGGACGTCATTCTGCGGTTCGCGCGGGCTCTCGACTGTCACCCCACCGAGATCACCGGACAGCCGTATTCTCCGCCCGACGGTGATCTCGACGGACATTCGGCCGTGTTGTCGATCGCCGCCATCCGTCGTGCTCTCCTGCGGCACGGTCGCCCCTCGCGGCCGTCGGAGCAGGAGGTCGTGGGCGTCGATATGGAGGACCTTCGGGCGCGCGTCGCCGAGGCCAATGGGTATCGACAGAAATCCGCGCTCGTCAGTAGCGGCAAGGTTTTGCCCGCTCTGCTGCGTGATCTGCAAGTCGCCGTAGACGTGGTCCCGGAGGCGGATCGGCGGCAGGCGCACGACTTGCTGGCGTCCGCGTACGAATGCGCCATGCAGATGCTGTACAAGCTCGGGCGCGGCGCGGACGCCACACTGGCCACCGAGCGGGTGGTCT
>NZ_JAGMUE010000711.1:0-828 GCF_019049165.1 Streptomyces sp. AC627_RSS907 | reverse complement strand
CACCCGGACGCGCCAGCCGCTCTCCAGGGGCAGTTCGCGGCGGACGAACGCGACCAGCGGGCCGTCCACCTCCACCACCTGCTGCGTGGAGCGGGGCCGGGACGCGGCGATGTAACGGGCCAGGGTGAAGGCGCCGCCGCCGAGGTGCACGGCCTGGATCGGCCGCCCCGGGGGCGCGACCAGGTCGGCCACGTGGCCCAGCCGGCGCTGGTACGAGAAGTCGAGGTAGCCGGGGTCGTCGAGGTCGACGTGGGACTGCGGGGCGCCGTCGATCAACAGGGTGCGCCCGCGCGGCCGGTCCCGGTCCGGCACCAGTTCGGCGCGGCCACCGTCCACCCGCGCGCCGACCGGCTCCCCGGCGCGGGCCCGCCCGCGCGTGCGCCCACCGCGCGCCCGGCCGGTCGGCGCGTCGGCCGCACCCGTCGTGCCCGTCGTGTCCGCTGTGTCGGGCGCGTGCGCCGCGTCGTCGCCGCGCTCGTCGGCCCGTTCGTCCGCGGTCGGTCGGGCGCGGTCCGCGCGCCCGCTCCGACCCGCGTTGCCCTGCCGTCCGCGCTTACCTCGTGCCATCCGATCAGTATCGATCACCGCTGGCCGAGCGGTCGGCCCGGTCAGCGGTGGCCCCCGCGCGGGCGGGGCCGCGCGTCAGTGGCTGCGGTCGATGACCTCGATCACCCGGGCGGCCTCGCCGAGCGCGGCGCGGAGCACGGCGGGGTCGGTGGCGTCGCGGTACGCCTCCGCGGGCGGCACCAGCCAGCCGGCGCCCGGCACCGGGGGCGCGGCGTCCTCGGCCACCGCCTCCCGCGCGCCGTACGGGGCGAGGGTCCGGTC
>NZ_JAGMUE010000710.1:0-1046 GCF_019049165.1 Streptomyces sp. AC627_RSS907 | reverse complement strand
GTGCCCATCGCCGCGTGGACCACCAGCCGCGCCTTCGACGGCGCGGCCCTCTTCGAGGAGCGGCCGGTCCTGAACGAACTCGGCGAACTCCTCTTCCCCGCCCTGCTCGGCCTCGCCGTGGGGGCCCAACAGACCGCCGAGCGCTCCCGGCGGGCCCAGTGGGAGAGCGAACTGCGGGCCCGCGAGCTCGACGAGCGCAACCGCATCAGCGCCCTCGTCCACGACGGCGTGGGCCACCGGATCAGCCTGATGTCGATCCAGGCCGCCTCCATCGAGGTGCAGCCCGGCACGGACGAGCGCACCCGGAACAAGTGCTGGGCCATCTCGGACGCCGCCGGCGAGGCCATGGAGGAACTCCGGGTCGCCCTGGAGATGCTGCGCCGCCCGGCCTCCGTGGCCCGCCCGAGCGAGCCCCTGCTGAACGAGCTGGAACCGCTCCTGCGCACCTACCGCGCGCACGGCATGCCGCTGGAGGCCGAGGTGTCGGCGGCGGCCCACGCCGCCCCCGAGCAGGCGCAACGACTGTGCTCCCGGGTGCTGCGCGAGGGCCTGAACAACGCGGCCCGGCACGCCCGCGGCGCCGCCACCCACCTGCGCGTCACCCGCGCCGGCGACACGCTGCGGGCCAGCGTCGTCAACGCCCCACCGCCCGGGCCACGACAGTCGCTGCCGGGCACCGGTCAGGGCATCAACGCGCTGGCCGAGACGCTGGTGCGCGTCGGCGGCACGCTGCGCGCGGAACCCACACCCGACGGCGGCTTCCGCCTCACCGCCGAACTCCCCCTGACCGACCCCGACCCCGACTGACTCCCACTCGGCCACGGCCCCCGGCTGACGCTGACTGACTCTGACGCTGACTGACTCTGACGCTGACCACGAATCCGGCTGGCCACCGGCACGCCACCGCCGGGCGCGGCCCTCCCCCGTACGCCACCGGGCCCGGCCTCCCCGCACGCGGCCAGGCCCGATGTCCGCCCAGCGCCACCGCCGTTGCCACCGCGACCGCCGTCCGGCGGGCGCGGGGCTCAGACCCGGGACATCTGCAC
>NZ_JAGMUE010000709.1:0-787 GCF_019049165.1 Streptomyces sp. AC627_RSS907 | reverse complement strand
GTCCAGGCAGCGGCCGACGTTGGAGAAGCCGGAGCGGCTGCCGTTCTGGTCCGTGGAGCCCAGCGTGATGGCGGCGGGCAGCCGGGCGGGGCTGGTGCCGCAGGCGTCCTGGCCGTAGTCGTTGCCCGCGGCGACGGCGACCGGGACGCCCGCGTCGATCGTGCCCTGCGTGGCGTCGTCCAGGGCCTGGTCGCTGGGGCCGCCCAGGCTCATGTTGGCGACGGCGGGCTTGGCCGCGTTCTTGGTCACCCACTCCAGGCCGCCGACGACCTGTTCGGTGGAGCCGTTGCCCGAGCAGTCCAGCACCCGGACCGCGACGAGCTTGGCCTGCTTGGCGACGCCGTAGTCCTTGCTGCCGATGGTCCCGGCGACGTGCGTGCCATGTCCCTGACAGTCACTGGCGTCCGCGTCGTTGTCGATGAAGTCGTATCCGCTGCTGGCCCGCCCCTCGAAGTTGCTGTGCCGCAGGTCGGTGCCGGTGTCCACGACGTACGCGGTGACGCCGTCGCCCTGGTTCGGGTAGGTGTACGTCTTGTCCTGCTTGCCGTCGACCGCGTCCAGGCCCCAGGACGGCGGGTTCGGCTGGGTGCCCACGGCCCGCACGATGTTGTTCGTCTGGACGTAGCGCACGTCGGGGCTGGCCGCCAGGCGCGCCGCCTGTGCCTCGGTGGCCTGGAGCGAGAAGCCGCGGAAGGCCGCCGCGTACACCGTGCGGACGGTGCCGCCGGGCGCGTCGGTCAGTTCGTCGGCCCGCGCCGCGACGGCGGCGCGGGGCTCGGCGGCGAGC
>NZ_JAGMUE010000073.1:0-1315 GCF_019049165.1 Streptomyces sp. AC627_RSS907 | reverse complement strand
CAATGCCGGTGACTTAGTTGGCCTGCTCTCGTTGGTTGTGGTGTGGCGAGGGTGGGGCAGGTCAAGTCGCCTGCGGGTGAGCGGTTGTCGGACCGGATTGCGATTGGGGTGCTGACGCGGGCGTTTCCGCCGCAACTGATCGATGAGGTGGTCGCGGAGACCGGGCGGGGCGAGCTGCGCAGCCGTCTGCTGCCGGCCCGGGTGGTCGTGTACTTCGTGCTGGCGATGTGTCTGTTCTTCGGGCAGCCGTATGAAGAAGTCGCGCGGCTGTTGGGTGACGGGGCCGGTGACGGGCGGCGGTCCTGGCGGGTGCCGACGACCGCGGCGATCGGGCGGGCGCGTCGGCGTCTGGGCGTGGAGCCGTTGAAGGTGTTGTTCGCGCGGGTGTGCCGTCCGGTGGCGGTGCCCGAGACGGCGGGTGCCTGGTATCGGCGGTGGCGCCTGGTGGCGGTGGACGGCACGGCCTTGGACCTGGCGGACACGGCGGAGAACGACAGTTTCTTCGGCCGCCCGGGCTCGGGGCGGGGAACGGGTGCGTTCCCGCAGGCCAGGCTCGTGGCGCTGGCCGAGTGCGGGACCCACGCGGTGTTCGGTGCGGCGGTGGGCCCGTTGTCGGCCAGTGAGCCGGTGCTGTCCCGGCAGCTGTTCGGCGAGCTGCGGGCGGGAATGCTGCTGCTGGCCGACCGGGGCTTTTACGGGTTCGAGTTGTGGCAGGCCGCCCGGGCCACGGGCGCGGACCTGCTGTGGCGGATGCGCAAGAGCGCGGCTCTGCCCGTGGTGCAGGTCCTGGCCGATGGCTCCTACCTCAGCACGGTCCATGCCGGAAAGGACCGCAAGAGCCGCCGCAACCCGGTGCAGGTCCGGGTGATCGAGTACACCCTCGCCCGCACCGGCGACGCCACCGTCTACCGGCTGCTGACCACCCTGCTCGATCCTGAGCAGGCACCGGCGAAGGAACTGGCCGCGCTCTACGCCCAGCGGTGGGAGATCGAGACCACGCTGGACGAGATCAAGACCCACCAACGCGGCCCGAAGCTCATCCTGCGTTCGAGATACCCGTGGGGCGTGGAGCAGGAGATCTACGGCTTCCTCCTGGTGCACCACGCCATCCGGCAGCTGATGCACCAGGCCGCCACCGGCCGGGGTCTTGATCCCGACCGCCTCTCCTTCACACGGTCCCTGCGGATCGTGCGCCGCCAGGTCCCGGCCCAGGCGGCGTTTTCCCCCCGGCAGACTCGCCCGGGCACTGACCCGCACCCTGGCTGAGATCATCGAACGCCTGCTGCCCGCACGCCGTCATCGGACCTGCCCCAGA
>NZ_JAGMUE010000708.1:0-803 GCF_019049165.1 Streptomyces sp. AC627_RSS907 | reverse complement strand
GTGGAGGAGCAGGATGAGAATCGGAATCGTCGGTGCCACCGGCCAGGTCGGCGGGGTGATGCTCGGCATACTCGCCGAGCGTGGCTTCCCGGTGGAGCAGTTGCGGCTGTTCGCCTCGGCGCGCTCGGCGGGGCGCACCCTGCCGTGGCAGGACACCGAGATCACCGTGGAGGACGCGGCCACGGCCGACTACTCCGGCCTGGACATCGTGCTGTTCTCGGCCGGCGGCGCCACCTCCAGGGCACTGGCCCCCAAGGTGGCCGCCGCCGGACCCGTGGTGATCGACAACTCGTCGGCCTGGCGGATGGACCCCGAGGTCCCGCTGGTGGTCTCCGAGGTGAACCCGGACGCCGTCGCGAAGCGCCCGAAGGGCATCATCGCCAACCCCAACTGCACCACCATGGCGGCCATGCCGGTGCTGCGCCCGCTGCACGCCGAGGCCGGTCTCGAGAGCCTGGTCATCGCCTCCTACCAGGCGGTGTCCGGAAGCGGCCTGGAGGGCGTGGCCGAACTGGAGGAGCAGATCCAGAAGACCGCCGGGACGGCGGCGCGGCTCACCCACGGCGGCTCGGCCGTGACCCTGCCCGAGCCGCGCAAGTACGCCCGGCCCATCGCGTACAACGTGCTGCCGATGGCCGGGTCGCTGCTCGACGACGGCTCGGGCGAGACGGACGAGGAGCGCAAGCTGCGCAACGAGAGCCGCAAGATCCTGGGCATCCCGGAGCTGCTCGTCTCCGGAACCTGCGTCCGGGTGCCCGTCTTCACCGGCCACTCGCTCCAGGTCAACGCGCGCTTCGCGGCTC
>NZ_JAGMUE010000707.1:0-557 GCF_019049165.1 Streptomyces sp. AC627_RSS907 | reverse complement strand
ACCCAGGAGCGGCCTGGGGGATTTCGCGGCCTTGCTTCGTACGGTGGCGATCAGCCGGGGGGTGCGTGGCTGAAAGCACAAAAGGACCTGGGGGCTGCTTTGCCCAGGTCCTCTGCCCAGCAGGATAGCCCAATCGCCGGCCGGGCCCGCGGCCGAATGTGCACCTTCCGTTGTTCCCTCGGTCACGCGGCGGCCCACACAAACGCCCAGCGACGGGCCGTACGGGGGACATTTCCGGGGATTCACGGGCAAGACGCACCCACCCTGGCCGCCCCCGGGTCCGCCCCGCCACCGGGCCCGCCGCGTACGCCGGGTGCCGTGGCGCCCGACGCCCGCGAGCAGGGCGGGTCCGACCGGGCGGCACGCGGAACGGGGCCCGCCCGGCCCGGCTACGCAGTGCGGCGTGGGCCGTACGGGGCGTGCGGGCCGGGAGTGAGAATCAGCCGCCGCGACGAGCTGAGGCGCGAGGGGCGCATCGTTGCGTGCGCGCAGTTTCCTGGAGCGCGGGTCTTGCCATTGCCCGTACGGGTGGGCTAGTGGCATGTTGACCCGACGTC
>NZ_JAGMUE010000706.1:0-561 GCF_019049165.1 Streptomyces sp. AC627_RSS907 | reverse complement strand
CGGTGCGCCCGGCGCGCGGGGTGGCGAGGCGCTGCACTGGCAGCGGTGCGCGATCGAGGGCGCGGACCCGCGACAGGAGTGCGCCACCGTCAGGGTGCCGCTCGACTACGCCCGCCCGAACGGCCGGCAGATCGACATCGCCGTCTCCCGCATCCGCAGCGAGCAACCGGGGGACCGGCACGGCGCGCTGCTCCTGATCCCGGGCGGCCCCGGCAACTCCGGCCTGAACGGGCCGTCCAGCAAGGGGCAGCGGCTGCCGAGCAGCGTGCGCGGCGCGTACGACCTGATCGGGTTCGACCCGCGGGGCGTAGGCAGCAGCACCCCGGTGACCTGCGACCTCCCGCACGAACAGCTCGCCACGGTCAACCTGCGCGCCTGGCCCGACGCGGACGGCGGGCTCACCGGGCCGGTGACCCGGGCTCGTACCATCGCCGAGACCTGCGCCCGCGACGGCGGCGAACTGGCCCGCCACATCAGCACCCGCAACGAGGCCCGGGACATCGACCGCATCCGGCGGGCGCTGGGCGAGGACAAGCTCTCCGCGTGGGGCCACTCGTACGG
>NZ_JAGMUE010000705.1:0-707 GCF_019049165.1 Streptomyces sp. AC627_RSS907 | reverse complement strand
GACCAGGACGACGCGCAGGACTGGTGCCTGCGGCACACCGGGCGCAACCCGGGGCACGACCTGTTCCGCCGCGTGGTCACCGACTACGCCCGCGTCCTCCGCGACGAGGAGTGAACCGCGCAGGCGTCGCGGGCCGTAGTGATCCAGGGGGCCGCCCCCGCGCGGGAGTTCGCGCCAGGGGCGGCCCCGCCGCGTACGCGACGCGACCAACGCGTTGTCGCCCGCAGCGCGCCGGAAAGCGGCCCGATCTCCGCCCCGGGACGGGCTTTTGGCCACTCCAGGGATTCGCATGAGAAAAGGGTTCGGGGGCGGGATCATGAGGACCGTCCTTGGGAGGAGGGATCGGCATCGTGGTGGAGAGCCGACTGGGCCTCGTGATGGTCCACGGGTTCATGTCCGGGCCGAAGGTGTGGGAGCCGCTACGTGCGTTGATCGTCGCGGATCGGAGCCTCGGCTTCGTCCAACCGTTGACGTTCGAGTACGCGACCGGATTGTTGCCGATCAGCCCGCTGCGGGTCTTCCCCTCGATCGACACGGTCGCCGACAGCCTGCGGGAGTACCTGGCGACGGAAGCCGGTGCGTTCGACCACCTGCTCCTGGTCACCCACAGCCAGGGAGGGCTGGTCGCCCAGCGCTACCTGGCTCGTATGCTCCAGGACGGCAGAGGCGGCGAACTGGCCCGAATCCAGCGGCTGGTCATGCTCGCC
>NZ_JAGMUE010000704.1:0-646 GCF_019049165.1 Streptomyces sp. AC627_RSS907 | reverse complement strand
CGCGATACGCGGGGAGACCGCGCAGCCGTGAGGTGATGGCACGGCCTCGGGGTGTTCCGCCCCGGTAAGCGGGCCAAGGCCCGTCGCTCCGGGCTGGAGAGCGACGAGGGCCTGGTTGCGGTGCGGGGTTGTTCCCCCGACGGCTCACTCCGCCGGAAAGCTGCCTTACTGGTTGTCAGGTGCCAGCAGTGCGCGGGCGCGCGCCATGGATTGCGGGTTGTCGAAGGTGAGGCGGCCGACATGCACCCCGACGGAGTTGTAGGCGGGGGCTTTCAAGCGCGCCGTCTTCATGACGTCCACGGTCCACGGCTCGTCGGAGGTGAACAGGGCGCGCTTGGGCGGCATTACGCTCATTCCCCAGCCGACATTCATGATCCAGCGCCCATAGGACTCGTTCTGATCAACCACGTTGGTGGGTAAGTGCCGTGCTGCCACATCCCAGAGGCTGGACTCTCCATGAGGCACCTCCGGCGCCGGGACAGTCGCCACGATCGCCATTTCGCCCTCACGGGCATAGGCGACCAGGCACTGCCCAGTCCTCCACTGCACGGTGATGGGGGCGACGATGACCCGTCCAGTTCCGGTGATGCGTTGCGCCATGTCCCTTGCCCTCCATGGTAGTTGACCTCGATGGTCACCTTAGAGT
>NZ_JAGMUE010000703.1:0-656 GCF_019049165.1 Streptomyces sp. AC627_RSS907 | reverse complement strand
CCCGTGGGCCGCGTTCCGCACGCTCCTCGCCGAACGCGTCCCCGGCGGCGCACAGCAGCGTGGTGGCGATGGCCCCGGTGATCAGCCCGGTCAACAGGCGGACCCGGCGCGGCCGGGACGGCGACAGGGTGGGCAGGGGCCGCCGTTCGGGCGGCGGGCTGAACCACAGCGCCCCGCGCCGGGCCCCCACCGGCGCTTCCGGTACGTCAAGTCTCTCCCAGGCCATTCCCTCGCCCCCGTATGCTCGCTTCCTGCCGGCCTCACCGGCGCACATGTTCCTGACAAGTGCACCGTCTATGTTCGCCTCACGAGGCCACTTTTGTCACAGCCGTCACGCGCATTTCGTACGACGGGCGGGCCTGGTCGCGGTGGTAGGCGCCGGTCGCTCGGGCGGGTGGGCGCACTCGCCGGCCGGTTCCCCGGCTCGGCTCGCGTGCCGGCGGGGCGGTAGCAGCCGGTATCGGCCTGGATGACGGCGTCGATGACCGCGCGGCGACCCACGGCGGCCGGGGCTCAGCGCACAGCGCGGCGAGGTCGTCCGAGCTGGGGTAGGCGTGGTGGTGCGCGCTGGCAGTGCCGGTGACGCGCGCTCCACGGGCGACGGCGATCCGCACGCCGAACGAGCCGACTCCGCCGGAAGCCGCGGGGATCAGCAC
>NZ_JAGMUE010000702.1:0-841 GCF_019049165.1 Streptomyces sp. AC627_RSS907 | reverse complement strand
GGCCGAAGGCGACGCAGAACAGCAGGATCGGCACGGTCCAGGTGATGGTCCCGGTGACCGCGAAGTCGCCGACGATGCCTTCCAGGTGGCCGTTCTGGAAGCCCCAGACGAGCACGCCGAGGGTGGCGCTCAGGCTCAGGCAGTTGAGCACCAGTGCCTTGAGCGGCAGCACGATGCTGCCGGTGAACAGGAACAGCACGATGAACGAGCTGATCGCGATGACGCCGAGGCCCAGCGGCAGCTTGTCGTTCATCGACTCGATGGCGTCGTGCAGTTCCGCCGCCGGGCCGCCCACCTGCACGTCGTACGGGGCGTCGACGGCGCGGATGTCCTGGACGAGCTGGCGGCCCTTCTCGGACAGCGACTGGCTCTTGGGCACCACCGACAGGTACGTGCTGTCGGTGACGCCGAACCGGTCGGCGGCCGGGGTCGGCGGGGCGACGCGCTGGCCGCCGGCGAAGGTGCCGATCTCGGTGTCGACGCGGGCCACGTTGTCCAGCGTGGACAGCCGCTCGGCGTAGCCGGCGACGTTGCCACGCTCGCCCTTGCCCGGCGTATCGTTCAGGACGACGTTGAGGGCCTGCGTCTCCTGGGCGTTGAAGTCCTTCCGGAGCGTCTCGCCCACCTGGCGCGACTGGGTGCTGGTCGGCAGCACCCGCTCGTCGGCCAGGCTCATCTTCAGGTCCAGGAACGGCGCCCCGAGGAAGAGCAGCAGTCCGATGACGACCGCGGCGATCGGCACCGGGAAGCGCATGACGGTGATCGCCGTACGGTGCCAGAAGCCCTCTTCCGGCCTGGGCGTGGTGGGCTTCTTCTTGCCCAGGATGCGGCCCTTGTCGAT
>NZ_JAGMUE010000701.1:0-720 GCF_019049165.1 Streptomyces sp. AC627_RSS907 | reverse complement strand
CTACTGCGAGGACTGCGACATCGCCGAGGTGTGTGGCGACGGCGCGGCGCCGATGAGCGGCGGGGTGCGCGGCTACGCCGTGGACCCGCGGCAGGCGGCGCGGCTGTGGGCGCTGTCGGCCGAGCTGACGGGCGTGGACGCGTTCGCGACCAGCACCTCCTGACCCACCCTCGGGCCTTCGGCGCCGCGCAGGGCGGCCGACGCCGGGGGCGCGCCGTGACCCCGCCCGACCGCGCCACAGGGCGACCGGGGCGGCGCCTGGCTCGTGGCGCGCCCGGGCGCGCCACGCGGCGGCGCGGCGCGCACCCTCCGTGACGGCCGTGGCGATCATGGCGCATCATACGAAGATGTCGCCTTCGCACCGGAATGAGGAGAAGATCGCATCCAGTGGGCTGCCGCTGGACGTCTTCGACACGGCGCCGGTCGGGGTGGCGGTCCACCGCGGCGACCGACTGGTCCTGGCGTACACGAACCACGCGTACCACGAGATCTTCGGCGACCGACCGCTGGGCATGCCCCTGCGCGAACTCTTCGCCGACCTGCGGGAGCAGGCGGACCTGGATCTGTTGGAGGACGCCTTCCACACCGGCCGGACCGTGCGGGCGTCCGCCATCCCCTTCACCGTGGGCGGCGCGAGCGACGCGGCGCGGGGGGATGCCGCGCGGGCCACCCAGCGGTACCTCTCGTTCAGCGCCTCCCGGATCGAGCTGGCCGACCGGG
>NZ_JAGMUE010000700.1:0-664 GCF_019049165.1 Streptomyces sp. AC627_RSS907 | reverse complement strand
GGATTACGCCATGCTGGGCGGACGACCAGCGGCGCCGGCCCGGTCGGTCCCGGTGGGTGGACCGCGGCAGTGGGACATCCGACACGGGGTGTACAGGACGGCGTGTGGAAGCTTGAATACGGAGTGAAGCCGCCCGTGCACGCCAGGTGTGGGCGGCGCGTGCGAGGGGTCGCACCGGGTCGGGGAAGCCCCTGGTGACTGGCAAGATCTTGCCGTATCGCCGGCCTGGGCACCTGTGTATGACAGGTTTGCCGACGGGGCGCCCAGCTCGGGCCGGCTGGCCAGGAATGACTGCTACCGGCAAGTTCTTGTCCGTAGCGACGTCACAGAACCGCTCCATAGCGTCACTCCCATGGTGTCCACGCTTACCGATGCTCCCGCCGCGCCGGTTCCGTTCTTCACTCAGGCGGAGTCCTTCAAGGAGCTATGGCCGCTCATCACCCGACATACGGATGATGTGTTCGACCGGGGCAAGTTCTCCCACGGCCGCAAGGTGGCGGAGCTTGAGCGGGCCATCGCCGACTACACAGGTGCCGCACGGGCCATCGCGGTCAACAGCGGCACCGACGCCCTGGTGATCCTGCTCCGCGCCGCCGGCATCGAGCCCGGCGACGAGGTCATCGTCCCGGCCTTCTCCTTCTTCGCCTCGGCCTCGGCCGTCAGC
>NZ_JAGMUE010000699.1:0-912 GCF_019049165.1 Streptomyces sp. AC627_RSS907 | reverse complement strand
GCGTAAGGCAGCCGAGCGTCCGCCGTTCTGACCAGGGGGGTACTTCCGCCCCTTCGCCGCGCTGAGCGGCAGGGAGGCAAAAAACCTACGTGGCTCATTAGGACGTTTCGGTGGAGGTAAACCCCCGGGAATCACAGTTGGTTTCCTCGCTTCCTATATAAACCCAGAGCTCCCCGCGCTCGTCACCCTAGCTAGGGCGGCGGGCGCGGGGGCTTCAGCATGCTCGTGGTTAGGGGCGCCACTACGGCGGGCTTCCCGAGTGCGAGTTTGCGTGAGAAGATTCCACCGTGTCGATGAAACAGACTGATCCAGCACTCGTCTTGTGGGACGTAGACCATACTCTCGTAAGTATCGGTGGCGTTAGTCGTTCCATCTATGAGCGGGCTTTTAGCTCGGTCATAGGGCGCCCCCTTCGCGGCCTAGCCTCCATGACCGGGCGAACGGAGCGCGCCATTATCACCGAGACCTTGCAGCTCAACGATGTTGAGGCGTCACCTTCACTCGTCTCAGATTTCTATTCGGCCCTCGGTGTGGCAGCACAAGATCTAAAAGGTGAGATGCAAAGCAATGGGCACTCGCTACCGGGGGTTCATGAAGCTATATCCGCATTTCACGGCAAAAGGGCCGTGCAATCACTCGTAACAGGGAATATCCGATCTATCGCCAAAGCGAAGCTAAGCGCATTCGGTCTTGCTGACGGGATCGACTTGGATGTGGGTGGCTACGGTGACGACGGAAGCGACCGCGCTGACCTCGTTCGACTCGCCCGCGATCGGGCCGAGGAGAAATACCGGATCGCTTTCCCCGGAAAGCGAACGTTCATCATCGGTGACACGCCTCACGATATCAAAGGCGCTCACGATGCCGGAGCATTTGCAGTCGGGGTGGCGACTGGCAGTAGCCCCGTAGAGG
>NZ_JAGMUE010000072.1:0-5304 GCF_019049165.1 Streptomyces sp. AC627_RSS907 | reverse complement strand
GCACAGTCCCGGCCCGCCCCGAACCCGCCCTCAACCCCTCCCAAACCCATCCCAGCTCCCCACCCGTGGGACGATGGAGGCTACGTATCGATCCGACCCGAGACCGCAGACACTGCGGACGCCTCAAGAATCAGGACCCTGCGTGCCCGCGATCCCTAGCCATGTGCCCGAGCCGAGCCGTACCGACCCGGCTCTGATCCGCAATTTCTGCATCATCGCGCACATCGACCACGGCAAGTCCACGCTCGCCGACCGGATGCTCCAGCTGACCGGTGTGGTCGAGCAGCGGCAGATGCGCGCCCAGTACCTCGACCGCATGGACATCGAGCGCGAGCGCGGCATCACGATCAAGTCCCAGGCGGTGCGGTTGCCGTGGGCCCCCACCCACGACAAGAGCAGTACGCACATCCTCAACATGATCGACACCCCCGGGCACGTCGACTTCACCTACGAGGTCTCGCGGTCGCTCGCCGCGTGCGAGGGCACCATCCTCCTCGTCGACGCCGCCCAGGGCATCGAGGCCCAGACCCTCGCCAACCTCTACCTGGCGATGGAGAACGACCTCACGATCATCCCCGTGCTGAACAAGATCGACCTGCCGGCCGCGCAGCCCGAGAAGTTCGCCGAGGAGCTCGCCAACCTGGTCGGGTGCGACCCCGACGACGTGCTCAAGGTCTCCGCCAAGACCGGCCTCGGCGTCGACGCGCTGCTGGACAAGGTCGTCGCCGAGATCCCGGCTCCGGTCGGCGTCAAGGACGCCCCCGCCCGCGCGATGATCTTCGACTCCGTCTACGACTCCTACCGCGGTGTCGTGACGTACGTCCGTGTCATCGACGGCCAGCTCAACAAGCGCGAGCGCATCCGGATGATGTCCACCGGCGCCACGCACGAGCTGCTGGAGATCGGCACCAACTCGCCGGAGATGCTGTCCGCGGACGGTCTCGGCGTCGGCGAGGTGGGTTACCTGATCACCGGCGTGAAGGACGTCCGCCAGTCCAAGGTCGGTGACACCGTCACCAGCCAGCACAAGGGCGCCGAGGAGGCGCTCGGCGGCTACAAGGACCCCAGGCCGATGGTCTTCTCCGGCCTCTACCCGCTGGACGGGTCGGACTACCCCGAGCTGCGCGAGGCGCTGGACAAGCTCCAGCTCAACGACGCCGCCCTGGTCTACGAGCCGGAGACCTCCGCCGCCCTCGGCTTCGGTTTCCGCGTCGGTTTCCTGGGCCTGCTCCACCTCGACGTGATCCGCGAGCGGCTGGAGCGCGAGTTCGGCCTCGACCTGATCGCCACCGCGCCCAACGTGGTCTACCGCGTGGTGATGGAGGACGGCAGCGAGCACACCGTCACCAACCCGAGCGAGTTCCCCGAGGGCAAGATCAACGAGGTGTACGAGCCGGTCGTGCGCGCCACGATCCTCGCGCCGACCGAGTTCATCGGCTCGATCATGGAGCTGTGCCAGACCCGGCGCGGCACCCTGCTCGGCATGGACTACCTGTCCGAGGACCGGGTCGAGATCCGCTACACCCTGCCGCTCGCCGAGATCGTCTTCGACTTCTTCGACCAGCTCAAGTCGAAGACGCGTGGTTACGCCTCGCTGGACTACGAGCCCACCGGTGAGCAGACCTCCAGCCTGGTCAAGGTCGACATCCTGCTGCACGGCGACAAGGTGGACGCCTTCTCGGCGATCACGCACCGGGACCAGGCGTACGCGTACGGCGTGCGGCTCGTCGCCAAGCTCAAGGAGCTCATCCCGCGGCAGGCCTTCGAGGTGCCGGTCCAGGCCGCGATCGGCTCCCGGGTGATCGCCCGCGAGACCATCCGCGCCATCCGCAAGGACGTCCTCGCCAAGTGCTACGGCGGTGACATCTCCCGTAAGCGGAAGCTGCTGGAGAAGCAGAAGGAAGGCAAGAAGCGGATGAAGATGGTGGGTTCCGTGGAGGTTCCGCAGGAGGCCTTCATCGCGGTCCTGTCCAGTGACGACAGCGCGGGGTCGGGCAAGGCCAAGAAGTAACCACGCCGCCCTCCCGGCTCGCCGTGCCCACCCCGGCAGAACGGACACGAAGGGACCCGTCGTGCGCGAGCGCGGCGGGTCCCTCCGCATGTCACGGGTGGCTCTCGGTACGAAATGACAGGGCGCGGAGGCTTACGCGGGCGCCGGTCGCCCTCTACTCTGATGCCTGCCCGATAGTTACTCGTGAGTTAAACAACGCCTGTGCCACCACCAGAGAGTGAAACCAGCCGCACCTGATCCAGCCGCAACGAGCAGGCCGCACCGTCGCGGGCCCCGGAGGACGTCGTGAGCGACACACAGACACTGATCGAGAACCGTCCGCCCTCCGTGGCGGGACTCTTCCTGGAGCGGGTGGCGGCCACGCCGGACGCCGAGGCCTACCGCTACCCGGTGCCGCCGGCCGCGGGTGAGGGCCCGGACGACTGGAAGTCGCTCACCTGGGCGCAGGCCGCCGAGCGGGTCCACGCGATCGCGGCCGGTCTGATCGAACTCGGTCTGCAGCCCGAGCAGCGCGTGGCCCTGGCCTCCTCCACCCGCATCGAGTGGATCCTGGCCGACCTCGGCATCATGTGCGCGGGCGCGGCGACGACCACGGTCTATCCGCAGACCAACGCCGACGAGTCGGCGTACATCCTCTCCGACTCCGAGAGCAGGGTGCTCGTCGCGGAGGACGCCGCCCAGCTGGCCAAGGTCAGGGAGAAGCGCGCGGAGCTGCCCGACCTCACCCACGTCGTGGTGATCGACGCGACCGGTGCCGACACCGCCGAGGACTGGATCCTCACCCTCGACGAGCTGGAGCGCCGGGGCGCGGCCCGTCTGGAGACGGACCCGGAGCTGGTCGAGAAGCGGGTCGGCGCGCTCACCAAGGACCAGCTCGCGACCCTCATCTACACCTCCGGCACCACCGGCCGGCCCAAGGGTGTCCGCCTGCCGCACGACAACTGGTCGTACATGGCGAAGGCGATCGCCGCGACCGGCCTGGTCACCGAGGACGACGTGCAGTACCTGTGGCTGCCGCTGGCGCACGTCTTCGGCAAGGTGCTGACCTCCGGCCAGATCGAGGTCGGCCACGTCACCGCCGTCGACGGCCGGGTCGACAAGATCATCGAGAACCTGCCGGTCGTCCGGCCGACCTACATGGCGGCCGTCCCCCGCATCTTCGAGAAGGTCTACAACGGCGTCGCCGCCAAGGCCCGGGCCGGCGGCGGGGCGAAGTACAAGATCTTCCAGTGGGCGGCGGAGGTCGCCCGCGAGTACGCCAAGGTGACCCAGGACAACTTCAAGCGCACCGGCACGCGCACCGCGCCCTTCGGGCTCGCCACCAGGCACAGGGTGGCCGACGCCCTCGTGTACGCGAAGATCCGCGAGGCCTTCGGCGGGCAGCTGAGGGCCTGCGTGTCCGGTTCGGCCGCCCTCGCGCCGGAGATCGGGTACTTCTTCTCCGGCGCCGGCATCCACATCCTGGAGGGGTACGGCCTCACCGAGTCCTCCGCCGCGTCCTTCGTGAACCCCGGCGAGGCCTATCGCACCGGCACCGTCGGCAAGCCGCTGCCCGGCACCGAGGTGCGCATCGCGGACGACGGCGAGATCCTGCTGCGCGGCCCCGGCATCATGGAGGGCTACCACAAGCTTCCCGAGAAGACCGCCGAGGTCCTGGAGCCGGACGGCTGGTTCCACACCGGCGACATCGGCGAGCTCTCGCCCGACGGCTACCTGCGCATCACCGACCGCAAGAAGGACCTCATCAAGACCTCCGGCGGCAAGTACATCGCGCCCGCCGAGGTCGAGGGGCAGTTCAAGGCGGTGTGCCCGTACGTCTCCAACATCCTGGTCCACGGCGCCGACCGGAACTTCTGCACGGCGCTCATCGCCCTCGACGAGGTCGCGATCATGGAGTGGGCGAAGGAGAACGGCCTGGCGGGCACGTCGTACGCCGAGGTCGTCGTGGCGCCGGCGACGGTCGAGATGGTCGACGGCTACGTCAAGCAGCTCAACGAGGGCCTCCAGCGCTGGCAGACCATCAAGAAGTTCCGCCTGCTGCCCCGGGACCTGGACGTGGAGCACGGCGAGATCACGCCAAGTCTGAAGCTGAAGCGGCCGGTGGTGGAGCGGGAGTACAAGCACCTGATCGAGGAGATGTACGAGGGCTCGCGGGAGGCGTAGCGCATCGGCCGCTCGCATGGCCGGTGCTCGAAACGGGGCGTTTTCCGGCCGTCTTCGAACGTTCACCTAGCACGGTTCTCACCCTTGGCGGCCCACTTCGGTAACTCGGCGCTTATATGCGGGGTCGGTCTGTCACTCTGTCGGCAACGACTGCGAAGTATTCGCACGAGCTGCCCGGGGAGCCGTTCATGGGGGCCATTCCGACGCAACGGGAGACAGTCTCCTGTGCCGGTGGTGCGCACGCGCCCACTGCTGAGGCAACCGCCCAGGGGTGCGCGCGGGCGCGCGCCGTCCTGCTCGGCAGCCCCACGGCGCCGGCCGCCGCCCGCGCGGTGGTGCGGGCGGCGCTCGCCGACTGGACCGCGCGCGGCCTGCCCGGCACGGCCCGGCTGACCGAGCACCTCGCCGCCGACGCCCTGGCGGTCGTCAGCGAGCTGGTCACCAACGCCGTCGTGCACGCGGGCACCGACGTCGAGGTGGCCTGCCGGCTGGAGGACGCGGGCACGCTCGTCGTCGAGGCCACGGACTACCACCCCTCCCGCGCGCCGAGGGACGACGGCGACGACGAGACGCCGCACGAGACCCCCGAGTACGGGCGCGGGCTGCGGCTCGTCGCCGCGCTCTCGGAGGCGTGGGGCATCACGTACCGTCCGGGCACCAAGACCGTGTGGGCCCGGCTGCCGCTCGCGGAGACCGAGGTCGCCGGGCAGATCGAGGCGTACGCCGGCGCCCGTGCCCTCCGGCACACCGACTTCCCCGCCTCGGAGCCGTTGGGGGAGAGGCCGGGAGGCCCGGGGGGATCGCAGGGCGCGGGCGGTCCGGACGGGCGGGAGGAGGCCGGTGGCCCGCGCGGCTCGGAGGGGCCGGATCGATGGGCTGGGTCGGAGGGGCCGGATCGGTCGGACGGGTCGGCTGGGTCCGACGGGCTCCATGGCTTCGACGGGATCGGCGGGATCGGCGGGATCGGCGGGGCCGATGGGATCGGTGGGACTGACGGGCCACTTCGGTCTGACGGGCCGCTTCGGTCTGGCGAGACTGACGGGTCCCAAGGGCCCGGCGGATCCGAAGCGCCGCTTCGGACGGGAGGGCCGGGAGGGACGGGAGGGCCGGACAGCCCGGCAGTCCCCGGC
>NZ_JAGMUE010000698.1:0-947 GCF_019049165.1 Streptomyces sp. AC627_RSS907 | reverse complement strand
CAGTGGCCCCGTGCTCCGTGCTCCGTGCTCCGTGCTCCGTGCTCCGTGCTCCGTGCTCCGTGCTCCGTGCTCCGTGCTCCGTGCTCCGTGCTCCCGGGGAGGATCGCCGCCCCGTACGCCGTGGCTACGCTCCCTGCGGCTGCCGGGCCGCGGTGGTGTCCAGGCGGGGGCCCTTGGCCAGGAAGGACGACCACTCGGTGGGCACACGGGCCGGCTTGACGTCTCGGTAGCCGAGGCGGATACGTGCCTGGTCGACGTCGCGCTGGCCCTCCTCGTCCGCCTTCTTCGGCTTGCCGTCCGTGCCGATCACGCTCTCCTCGGAGCTGCTGTCGTTGTTCGTCTGCACCGCGTAGCGCAGCCCCGTGTCGGTCACCAGGAAGAGCGAGCCGGAGCTGGACTGGTGGCCGCGGATCTCGCGGTAGAGCAGCCCGGTGCCCGGCGTGACGTAGGTGGTGCTGCCGCCCTCCGCGATCGTCGCGGGGAAGCCCTGTCCGGCCCAGGTGCTCAGCTTCGTCGTGCCGTTGGCCTTCACGTCGCGCAGGACGCTGCACACCGTGTCGCGGGCTGATTCGCCGCCGAGCGAGTTGACCTGCACCGCCTTCGCCTGTGGCCACGCGCGGTCGCCGTAGAACGCGTCTTCGGCGCCCTCGGGCGAGAACGCCTGGGCGTCGACGTCCCTGGCCTGTCCGGCCTGGTTCAGGCGGTCCGTCTCGGGCGAGCTGAGGAGCAGTTCGGCGGTGAAGTCCGAGACGGGGAGCACCTTGCCGGGGAGCACCACGTAGTGCTGGGGTCCGGTGCCGGTCTTCGCCCGCAGCACCATGCCCACGCGCCCCTCCTCCTCGCTGAGCCCGTCGATGCCCGCGTCAGTGGCGACGGTGCCCGGAAGGTGCGGGAAGGTGATCGGGGTGCCGTCGCGCAGCGTTCTCAGCCAGTCATCGGTGACGCTC
>NZ_JAGMUE010000697.1:0-551 GCF_019049165.1 Streptomyces sp. AC627_RSS907 | reverse complement strand
CGCTCATCTACAGCTTCCGCCACTACTTCGGGCTCGGCCCGGAACTCGGCCACTCCTACCGCACCCAGACACCCCGCGACGTCGAGGGGCCTGCCGCGGAGCCCGCACTCGCCGATACGGTGCCCAACTGAGATCAGGCGGCCGTGCCGAAGCGGACGGCGGCCAGGTTCTGGCCGCCTGCTCGACGGGGTCGTTGCCGGCGACCGGCGGGGCTGAACGCGCTGATCGCCGAGGCCGAGAGCCCTTCCCTCGCCATGCTGGCCGGTCTGATCGAAGCGGAGAACCCGAGGCTCCGGCACTTCTCGACCACAGAACCTGCGACACAGCAGCACCGTCAGCCAGGAGCGGTCAATCACATCGCCGGTGCCGACAAGCAGCGAGGCTGCTCAACAGCCCTCTCGTGAAGCGGCCAAGAGTGGGCGCCCCGCTATCCTCTGCTGCTGTGACTGGCTCTGTGCGGCTTCCGCTGCTGTTCCTCGACGTCGACGGACCGCGGATTCCGTTCGGGGCGGAGCCGCAGCAGTACCCGACCTATGAGCTGGGTCCCGCTC
>NZ_JAGMUE010000696.1:0-547 GCF_019049165.1 Streptomyces sp. AC627_RSS907 | reverse complement strand
ACGAGATCGACACCGTGTTCGGCCCCAGGGCCAAGGACAACGAGGAGCTGCGTGGGCTGCTCAACGCCGGGCACCGACGTACCGGGGTCTCCTACCGGTGCGTGGGCGATGGCGGCCAGCAGACGGTTCAGGCGTTCCCCTCCTACGCGGCCGTGGCCGTCGCGGGACTGGGCTGGTTGCCCGACACGATCATGACCCGATCCGTCATCATCCGGATGCGTCGCCGGGCGCCCAACGAACACGTGGAAGCCTTCCGCAGCCGCATCCACGAACCGGAAGGCCACGCCCTGCGCGATCGATTGGCCGTCTGGGCCGACAGCGTGCGCGAGACCATCGAAGGGTCCTTCCCTGAAATGCCCGAAGGGGTCTCCGACCGCCCCGCGGACGTATGGGAGCCCCTGCTGGCCATCGCCGACGCCGCCGGTGGCCACTGGCCCGAGCGTGCCCGCGCCGCGTGCGTGGAACTGGTGGCCGCCGCGACGGCCGGTGACAAGGCATCGCTGGGCATCCGGCTGCTGACCGACCTGCGCGACACGGTGTTCTGCGG
>NZ_JAGMUE010000695.1:0-636 GCF_019049165.1 Streptomyces sp. AC627_RSS907 | reverse complement strand
GACTCCGGCCACCTCGACCTGTCCCGCGTCACGGTGCCCACGCTGATCTACGTCGGGCCCGGCGACGAGGGGCTGACACCGATGCGCGCGAGCGCCCTGGCCGACGCCGTGCCCGCCGCGACACTGCGCAGCCGCCCCGGCTACGGCCACTTCTGCCACATCGACCGGGCCGAGGAGATGACCGCGGAGGTCGCCGACTTCCTCCGCGACCCCCGGTCCGCCGCTGACTCATCCGAAGGAGGAACAACCGTGACCGAACTGCTCGACGGACAGCCGACCAGCTACGTCGGCAGCCCCCGCTACGAGGGCGCCAACATCCGCACCTGGATCGGGTTCAAGCACTTCATGTACCTGGTCGAGGAGGGGGTGCTGCAGTACTTCCGCGACCGAGGCGTCGGCGCCCGCGACATCTACCACCGCTACGGACTCGGCCTGGAGATCGTCGACTCCTCCGTGCAACTGCCGGTGGCCCTGGAGGCCGAGGAGCAGGTGTACGCCACCGTCGTCTCCGGCAAGCCGAAGCCGGGCCAGGGCGCGCCGTTCAACGTGTCCCTGACGGTGGAGCGCGAGGGCGAGACCGTGACCGTCCTCAAGGGCAAGGTGCAGGTCGCCCTGGTCGCCGTCAAGGACGGCTCG
>NZ_JAGMUE010000694.1:0-559 GCF_019049165.1 Streptomyces sp. AC627_RSS907 | reverse complement strand
CGGCGGGGGCGCTGACGTACCCGTTGTACCTGGTGCACATGTACATCGGCCTCACGATGATCCACTGGCTGCGGGGGCTGTTGCCGGCGCCCTACATCGTGCTCACGGTGGTCGTGGTGATGCTGCTGGCCGCGTACGCACTGCACCGCTGCGTCGAGCGCCCGCTCGGCGCCTGGCTGCGCGGGGCGATGCGCCGGGGCATCGACGACATGCGGCGCCACTCGGCCCCGCGACCGGCGACGGGCCGGTGGGGCCGGCCGGCGGACTCGGACCGGGTGGGCGCGGACCGCGCGGGCGCGACCGACTCCGGGACCACGACCGCGGACCGGGCGGTGGCCGCCGGTGCCGGCGCGGGCGCCGGCCCGGAGTCCCTGGTGGCGGCGGAGCGGCCGGTGCACGAACGGGTGTGAGCGCCTCGCGGGGGCGGCACGAGGCCGAGCACCGACCCGCGAGGCCGCGATGGCGCAACGGGCCGCCCGCCCGTGGCGCCATCGCGCTCCCCCGTCGCCCGCTCCCGGACCCGGTCGCGCGCGCACGGGCGGAGCGGGGCGTTCACCCC
>NZ_JAGMUE010000693.1:0-613 GCF_019049165.1 Streptomyces sp. AC627_RSS907 | reverse complement strand
CTCCAGGAGGTCATGTCGTGAGCGTGGCGCCACCCCACGGTTCCCCCCACGCGGCCGTCCGCATCGAGCGCTCGTTCCTCAAGCCCTTCGGCGCGCTGATCGAGGCGACCGGCGACGCGGACGTCAACGCCCTGTCGCCCGCCCTGCTCGCACGCTGGGTCGGCGAGTTCCGGGTGGTCGTGCTGCGCGGCTTCGCCGGCCTGTCCAAGGAGGAGTTCGCCGACAGCGCCCGCCGCTGGGGACCGCTGTTGACCTGGGACTTCGGCGAGGTGCTCGACCTGGTGGTGCAGGAGCGCCCGAAGAACTACCTGTTCACCACCGGCTGCGTGCCCTACCACTGGGACGGCGCGTTCGCCGAGCAGACGCCGGCGTACATGTTCTTCCAGTGCCTGCGGGCGCCGCTGGCCGACGCGGGCGGCGAGACCACCTTCGTCGACACCACCCACCTCCTGGACGCCGCCGAGCCGGAGCGCCGGGCGCAGTGGGAACGGGTGTGGATCACCTACACCGTCGAGAAGCGCGGCCACTTCGGCGGCAGCTTCACCACGCCGCTGGTCTCCCCGCACCCGATCACCGGGCGCGCGACGCTGCGGTACGCGGAGCCGCTGCCGGC
>NZ_JAGMUE010000692.1:0-577 GCF_019049165.1 Streptomyces sp. AC627_RSS907 | reverse complement strand
TGCGTGGGGGTGCGCGTCGCGCCGTACTGGCACGACGGCGACCGATTCGTCGCCGACGAGCCGCTGCTCGCCGACTACGACGAGCTGGTGGCCGAACTCGGCGACCGCCCGGTGTCCTACCTTCACCTGCGCGGCCCCGAGCCCGCCGGGCCCGAAGCCGCCCCCGACCCGGCCGCGTTCGCGCGCTACCGGAGCCGGTTCGCGGGGCCGCTGATCGTGAACAACGGCTTCGACCGCGCGACGGGCAACGCCGCCCTCGCGGCCGGCGTCGCCGACGCCGTCTCGTACGCCAGACACTACGTCGCCAACCCCGACCTCGTCGCCCGGTTCGCCCTGGGCCGCGCGCTGTCGCCCGGCGACCCGGCCACGTACTACGGGGGCGGCGCCGAGGGGTACGTCGACTACCCGGCGAGCAACTGGGGCGCGCCGCCGGCCTGATGGCGCGTCCGTCCGGGGCCGGCGCCGGGCGGGGGCGGGTCGCGGTGCCGTAAATGCCGCCGCGCCAGGAAGCGCAACTGCGTACGCTTGTGCTCGTGCCCGAACAACAGTCCGCCCCTCGCGCCCGGCCCGTCCCAGG
>NZ_JAGMUE010000691.1:0-660 GCF_019049165.1 Streptomyces sp. AC627_RSS907 | reverse complement strand
ACCGGGTGCTCGTCCACGGGCCGGGCGCGCAGGGCCTCCTCGATGACGGGGTCGTACTCGTCGGTGAGGACGATGTCTTCCTTGGTGGGGAAGTAGCGGAAGACGGTGCTGGGGGAGACCTCGGCAGCCTCGGCGATCTGGTCGACGGGCGTCGCGTCGTACCCCTGCTCGGCGAAGAGCCGGTAGGCGGCGTGCCGGATCGCCTGGCGGGTCTGGATCTTCTTCCGCTCGCGGAGCCCGAGCTTGCGCTCGCGCCCGGTGCCGAGCGTGGGCACCATCCCGGGCTCCGCGGCGGACGTCGTACGTGCTGAGGCCATGGCCCCTATTGTCGGCCATCGCCGGGCGCCCCGGCCACGTGCGACGGCGGGGTCGCGGGCGCCGCCGCCGGGCCCGGCGCGCCACCGGGCGCCGCGGCATCGCCGTCGGGCTTCGCACCGCTCGGGCCAGCGGGATCGCCCGGACCGCCCGGACCAGCCGCGCCACCGGGGCCACCCCGGCCAGCCGAGCCGCCCGGGCCACCCGGACCCTGGGCCTTGTCGGCGGCCGGGCGGGCCGGGCGCGAGTCGGGGAGGAAGCAGGCGGTGAGCGCGGCGGCGAGCAGGGCCGTGGCGCCGCAGACCAGCAGGACCAGGGCCATGCCGTGCAGGTACGCGGAGTTGG
>NZ_JAGMUE010000690.1:0-684 GCF_019049165.1 Streptomyces sp. AC627_RSS907 | reverse complement strand
CTTCGGGGCGGCGCGGCGGTGGCTTCGGGGCCTGAGCCTGGTGTTGCGCCCGCGGCTTCGGCTTCGGGGGCCTGAGCTGCGGGGCGGTGCGCCTGAGGCTTCCGCTTCGGGGTGCGCGTCGTTGCCTCGTGGGCCGGCCTCGCGGCGGGTTTGCCCCGTGGAGCCGCTTCCCGGGTTCGCCTCGTGGCGGACGGTGTTCGTCCCTCGGCGTGTGGCGGGTGGTGCGCGTTCGCACGCCGTGTTGCCCGGTCGGGCCGGCCGTGGGTGGACCCCGCGGGCGCTGTACGGCCCCTGCGTGGGCGCGTGAGCGCCGCGGGGGCGGTGGTGGCGGTGCGGCGTTACGCGAGTGACGTGTGTGCTGCCTGAGCCGTACGGAGCCGCCTCGCGGGCCGCCTGTACGGCACAGAGCCGACGCGCGTCGTACGCGTACATGTCATACGAAGGGCCGCCGCTTCCTCTTGGAGGGAGCGGCGGCCCTTCGGCGTTTTTCGCTGTAGGCGGGCGCGCGGGCGCGTGCCGTTGGCGCTCGCTGAGCGGTCGTGCTGCCCCCGCGTGGCCGAAGGGTGCTGCTGGGGGCAGGGGTTGGCCTGCGGGAGCCTGCCGGCGGGCGACACCCCACGTTACGGTCGTGTATACGCGTCTGTGCTGTGATGGGGGGTTACGTGGTCACCGTCATGCTGTTTC
>NZ_JAGMUE010000689.1:948-5701 GCF_019049165.1 Streptomyces sp. AC627_RSS907 | reverse complement strand
GGAGGCGTTGTGGGGGCTGGTCGCTTCGGGTGGGGATGCGGTTGGTGGGTTCCCGGTGGACCGGGGCTGGGATCTGGAGTCGTTGTACCATCCGGATCCGGATCATGCGGGGACGTCGTATGTCCGTGAGGGCGGGTTCCTGTATGACGCCGGTGAGTTTGATGCGGGGTTGTTCGGGATTTCGCCGCGTGAGGCGTTGGCGATGGATCCGCAGCAGCGGTTGCTGCTGGAGACGTCGTGGGAGGCGTTCGAGCGCGCCGGGATAGACCCGCTGTCGCTGCGCGGTGAGCAGATCGGCGTGTTCGCCGGCATGAACAGTCTCGACTACGCCGACCTGGCCGGGAGGCTGCCCGAGGAACTGGAGGGCCACCTCCTGACCGGCACGTCCGGCAGTGTCGTCTCCGGCCGGGTCTCCTACACGTTCGGCCTCGAAGGGCCGGCGGTGACGGTGGACACGGCGTGTTCGTCGTCGTTGGTCGCGCTGCACCTGGCGGTGCAGGCCCTGCGGTCCGGTGAGTGCTCCATGGCACTGGTCGGTGGCGTGGCCGTGATGTCGGGGCCGGAGACCTTCATTCAGTTCTCTCGTCAGCGGGGGCTTGCTGCGGATGGTCGGTGTAAGTCGTTCGGTGCGGGGGCGGACGGGACGGGCTGGTCCGAGGGTGCGGGGATGCTGCTGGTGGAGCGGCTCTCGTCGGCGCGTGCCGCGGGCCGTCGGGTGCTGGCGGTGGTGCGTGGTACGGCGGTGAATCAGGACGGTGCGTCGAACGGGTTGACGGCGCCGAATGGTCCGTCGCAGCAGCGGGTGATTCGTGCGGCGCTGGCGCAGGCCGGCCTGGCTGCGTCCGAGGTGGATGTGGTGGAGGCGCACGGCACCGGGACGAGTCTGGGTGATCCGATCGAGGCGCAGGCGTTGCTGGCGACGTATGGCCAGGGGCGGGGCCGTGGCGGTGAGCCGTTGTGGCTGGGTTCGGTGAAGTCGAACATCGGTCATACGCAGGCGGCTGCGGGTGTTGCCGGGATCATCAAGATGGTGCTGGCCATGCGGCACGGTGTGCTGCCGGCGACGTTGCACGTGGATGAGCCGTCCCCGCACGTGGAGTGGGCCTCGGGCGCGGTGCGCCTGCTGACCGAGGCCCGACCGTGGGAGGTCGCTGAGGGGCGGCAGCGTCGGGCGGGTATCTCTTCGTTCGGCATGAGCGGTACGAACGCCCACGTCATCATTGAGGAACCCGTGGCTGCGGAACCCGCTTCGGGTGTCGTGCCGTTGCCGATGGTGCCGGTCGTGGTGTCCGGGCACACGGCGGATGCGCTGCGGAGTCAGGCCGAGCGTGTGCTGCGGGCTGTGACCGAAGGGGCCGACCTGAGTGGCGTCGGTGCGGCATCCATGCGGCGGGCTGCGCTGGCGCATCGGGCGGTGGTGCTGGCGGGTGATCGGGTCCAGCTGGTGGGTGGGCTGGATGCGGTGGCGGCGGGTGCGGGCGCTCTGAGTGGGGTGGCTCGTGCTGGTCGGGTTGCGTTCCTGTTCACGGGTCAGGGTGCGCAGCGGGTGGGGATGGGCCGGGGGTTGTATGAGGCGTTCCCGGTGTTCGCGGATGCTTTCGATCAGGTGGCGTTGTATGTGGACGTGCATCTGGACCGTCCGTTGTCGGTGGTGCTGGGTGATGAGGAGCTGATTCACGAGACGGGGTATGCGCAGCCTGCGTTGTTCGCGGTCGAGGTGGCGTTGCATGCCTTGCTTTCGTCGTGGGGTGTGCGGGCCGATGTCCTGGTCGGCCACTCGGTCGGTGAGGTTGCGGCGGCGTATGTGGCGGGGGTGTTGTCGCTGGAGGATGCGGTCACGCTGGTGACGGCTCGGGGTCGTTTGATGCAGGCGTTGCCGTCTGGTGGGGCGATGCTCGCGGTCATGGCCTCCGAGGCCGATGTGCTCGCGGAGTTCCCCGACGTCGATATCGCCGTGGTGAACGGGCCGGGTTCGGTGGTGGTGGCCGGGTGTGAGGCTGACATCGACCGGGTTGCCGGGCGTGGTTGGAAGACGTCGCGTCTGCGGACCAGTCATGCGTTCCATTCGCGGTTGGTGGAGCCGATGCTGGCGGAGTTCCGTGCGGTGGTGCGCGGGCTGTCCTTCAGTGAGCCGTCGGTGCCGGCGGTGTCGACGGTGTCTGGGCGGGTGGTGGAGCCGGGGCAGTGGTCTGATGCGGAGTACTGGGTGGAGCAGGTCCGGCGGCCGGTCCGGTTCGCCGACGCGGTCAGCGCGCTCGACGGCGTCACCCGGTTCGTGGAACTGGGCCCGGACGCGGTGCTGAGTGCCCTCGTGCAGCAGCCGGAGACGGTTGCCGTTCCGCTGCTGCGCCGTGACCGCGACGAGGTCACCACCGCGCTCACGGCGCTGGCCACCCTCCACGTCAACGGCGTATCGGTGGACTGGTCGCCGCTGTTCACCGGGGTCCAGCCGGCCGAGCTGCCGACGTACGCCTTCCAGCGGGAACGGTTCTGGCCGGACGAGACCCGCGCTGACCGGGCGTTGGAGCCGGGCCGGGACGACGCGGACTTCTGGTCCACCGTCGAGCGGAACGACCTGTCGGCGCTGGCTGTCGAGTTGGGAGTCACGACCACCGCGCTCGAAGGCCTGGTGCCGGCGCTGGCGTCCTGGCGGGCGCGAGGGCGGGAACGATCACTGGTCGACGGCTGGCGATACCAGGTCGACTGGGAACCGGTGACGGTTGCGTCCGACGCCCGACTCGACGGCGAGTGGGCAGTTGTCGGAGAGGATGTCCACGGCCTCGCTGAGCTGCTGACGGCGCTGGGCGCGTCGGTGCTGCCGGTGACCGACCGGGAACAACTCGTCGGACTCGATGTCACGGGCCTCGTCGCATCGCCGACATCTCTGGTCGACGCGCTCGGCTGGGCCCAGGGGTTGGCGGAGGCCGGGTGTCGAGCTCCGCTGTGGCTGGTGACCCGGGGCGCGGTGGCCACGGGGCGTGCAGACGGCGCGGCGGACATCGACCAGGCGGCGCTGTGGGGCTTCGGGCGCGCCGTCGCGCTGGAGTATCCCGAGTGGTGGGGTGGTCTGCTGGATCTGCCTGCTGAGCTGGATCGGCGGGCTTCGGGCCGGGTCGCTGCTGTGCTGGCGGGCGTGCTCGGTGCGGAGGATCAGGTTGCGGTGCGTGGTGCTGGCGTGCTGGTGCGGCGTCTGGTGCATGCGCCTGCTTCGCAGGGTGAGGTGTGGCGTCCGCGGGGCACGGTGCTGATCACCGGGGGGACCGGTGGGCTCGGGGCGCAGGTGGCGCGTTGGGTGTCGGAGCGCGGTGCTGAGCGGTTGGTGCTGGTGTCGCGGCGTGGTGCGGAGGCGCCCGGGGCGGCGGAGTTGCTGGCTGAGTTGCCGGGTGCGGAGATCCATGCGTGTGATCTGGCTGACCGGGCTGCGGTCGAGGCGTTGTTGGCAGGTGTCGGGTCTGTCGATGCGGTGGTGCATGCGGCTGGTGTGGGTGAGGATGTGCCGTTGGCTGAGGCTGATGTGGCGCATCTGGAGCGGGTGGTGCGGGGCAAGGTCGACGGGGCGTTGCATCTGGACGCGTTGGTGGGTGATGTCGATGCGTTCGTGGTGTTCTCGTCGATCTCCGGTGTGTGGGGGAGTGCGGGGCAGGCTGCGTATGGGGCTGCGAATGCGGCGTTGGATGCTCTGATCGTTCGGCGTCGGGCGCAGGGGCTGTCGGGTACGGCTGTGGCGTGGGGTCCGTGGGCCGAGGTCGGTATGGCCGCCGATGAGGACACTGCGATGCAGTTGCGGCGTCGTGGGCTGACTCCGATGGACCCGGATCGCGCGCTCACCGCGCTGGCGTTCGCGGTGGGGGCGCGTGATGCGGCCGTGACGGTCGCGGATGTGCGGTGGTCGGAGTTCCTGCCGTTGTTCACCGCGGCCAGGGAACGGCCTCTTCTGTCTGGTCTGCCGGAGGCTGTTGAGCTGGTTTCGGGCGTGGGGGAGTCGGAGTCCGGCCTTGCTGCGCGGTTGGCGGGTCTGTCGTCGGAGGAGCGGCGGCGTGTGGTGCTGGATGTGGTGCGGGGGGAGGTTGCGGCTGTTCTGGGGTATGCCTCGGCCGGTGCGGTCGAATCCGACCGGGCGTTCAAGGAGCTGGGTTTTGACTCACTGACGGCGGTGGAACTGCGTAACCGTCTCCAGACCGCGACTGCGCTGGCGTTGCCCGCGACGCTTGTGTTCGACTATCCGGACGCGGAGCGGCTGGCTGGGTTTGTGCTGGAGCTGGTGGCTGGGGTGACTGCTCCGGTGGTGGAGTCCGGTGTGGCGGTGGTGGCCTCCGAGGATCCGGTTGTGATCGTGGGTATGGGGCTGCGGTTGCCGGGCGGGGTGGAGACGCCAGAGGAGTACTGGGATCTGGTGGCCTCTGGTAGGGACGGGATCGGGGAGTTCCCGACGGATCGTGGCTGGGATCTGGAGGCGCTCTACCATCCGGATCCGGATCATGTGGGGACGTTCTATGCCCGTGAGGGCGGGTTCTTGTATGACGCCGGTGAGTTTGATGCGGGGTTGTTCGGGATTTCGCCGCGTGAGGCGTTGGCGATGGATCCGCAGCAGCGGTTGTTGCTGGAGACGTCGTGGGAGGCGTTCGAGCGTGCGGGTGTGGACCCGCGGAGCTTGACGGGACGCCCGGTGGGCGTGTTCGTGGGCGCCGCGTTCATGGGATATGGCACCGGTTCGATCGACACCGGTGACGGACTGGAAGGCCATCTCCTTACC
>NZ_JAGMUE010000689.1:0-938 GCF_019049165.1 Streptomyces sp. AC627_RSS907 | reverse complement strand
TTGGATGCTCTGATCGTTCGGCGTCGGGCGCAGGGGCTGTCGGGTACGGCTGTGGCGTGGGGTCCGTGGGCCGAGGTCGGTATGGCCGCCGATGAGGACACTGCGATGCAGTTGCGGCGTCGTGGGCTGACTCCGATGGACCCGGATCGCGCGCTCACCGCGCTGGCGTTCGCGGTGGGGTCGCGTGATGCGGCCGTGACGGTCGCGGATGTGCGGTGGTCGGAGTTCCTGCCGTTGTTCACCGCGGCACGGGAGCGGCCGCTGTTTGCCCGGCTGTCTCCTGCCGCCGCGGCAGGCTCGGCGCCGGACGAGACGACCGGCCTTGCTGCGCGGTTGGTGGGTCTGTCGTCGGAGGAGCGGCGGCGTGTGGTGCTGGATGTGGTGCGGGGGGAGGTTGCGGCTGTACTGGGGCATGCTTCGGCCGGTGCGGTGGAGCCGGGGCGAGCGTTCAAGGAGCTGGGTTTTGACTCACTGACCGCTGTGGAACTGCGTAACCGTCTCCAGACCGCGACTGCGCTGGCGTTGCCCGCGACGCTCGTGTTCGACTATCCGGACGCCGAACGGCTCGCTGTCTTCCTGCTCGGGCGCTTCTCTCTGGGCACGGTTGTGTCCGACTCCAGCGTTGCGGAGGTTGTTGCTCCGGCTGTTGCCGAGGATCCGGTTGTGATCGTGGGTATGGGGCTGCGGTTGCCGGGTGGGGTGGAGACGCCGGAGGAGTACTGGGATCTGGTGGCCTCTGGTGGGGAGGGCATCGGGGCGTTCCCGACGGATCGTGGCTGGGATCTGGAGGGTCTGTATCACCCGGATCCGGAGCATGCGGGTACCTCGTATGCGCGGCATGGCGGGTTCTTGTACAAGGCCGGTGAGTTTGATGCGGGGTTGTTCGGGATTTCGCCGCGTGAGGCGTTGGCGATGGATCCGCAGCAGCGGTTGCTGCT